>NZ_JBFSRZ010000035.1:0-50067 GCF_041466065.1 Vibrio sp. 10N.239.312.C11 | reverse complement strand
CTGATCAGATCGTAGGTTCTTGATTTAGTTCCATTGAATTACGCAACAAAGCCTCATTACAATAAAGAGATGCTAAAAAACTGGACAGTCATAACAGAGTCAATAAAGAGTGTGCTTGCTAGAGAGAAATATCTCAGCGATGCAAAGCACAAGAACCACCGCAACACAGAAGCAATTTTGAATATTTTTGGCAGTGAAGAGACATCGCTGAATATGATGAAGAATTGCAACAAATATACTCTCTACCAAGCAAGCAGACGAAGAGGTGGTCGCCCACCTACTCCTGCAATCGAAATGGTTTTTGCTCTTCCTAAAGGCATTCGTCCTAGCAGCCGTGAATGGCGCAGAATACTCAATATTATTATGCGTAACCTTACCAGCTCTCTTGATGTCACTGGTCAAGGTTTAGCTCAGATTACGAGGGCTGTAGTACATCAACAGGAGCAATCTGAAGACGTTAGAGGCTCTGGCGATCATCTACATCTCCTGATGGGAAAGTTCACTAATGACCTAGTTTACTTACGAGACCTGCAAAGAAAATCTACAACGAGGCTCGTAAAGAAAGCTTTCAATACTGCGATACTTGAGGTGATGAACATTGATCATCAAAGTTACAAACCACAAAAAAATTATCGCGGTCAAGCCAAAAGGCGTGCACCTCAATGGGTGGTTAAAGCCGCTCGTCGTAATCAAGAAATTGATAACAAAGAGAACGAAACAACACAGCGATTAATTAAGCTGATGAGTCAGGCAACTAAGTGGTTAGAAGCATTCAAGTCAGAAGACTTTAGGCAAATGAATCGACAATACAACCGTATGAAAAAAGAACTTAACGTGGTCGACACCCTAGATGCCTCAGGGGAAGATAAAGAGTTGTCGATAATGTTGAAAAAACTGTTAGATCAAGTCGATAACAAGAGAAGTGGCAACGGCGAAAGCGAGCTGAAAAAAAGTTTGCGTCGTCTTTTTTAAATTTCTACAGTTAAGAAAAATGATGACAAAACTCATACATTTTCCTTATTGCTACCGCCAAGCAATTGTTGAAAGAGCTGAAAAGAATCTACGACAGCGATACAAAGAAAACGACTTATTATTTGAATATGCGTCATTTATCATGATGGTCACCCCTCTGTTAGAAGGTTTAGGTATCAAAGTCGAAGGGGACTTAAACTCTGGCTATAGCGATGGCAGTGCTAATAGGGTCGCTGCCTTAGTTACTGAAATACTTTGGATTGATATGAGGGAGAATAACGTTCGTTACCTCTCCCCCGATTAGATCACATCAATATTTGATTTTTCAGATATAATCAGCACAATTTTATTCTCATAAGTGCTGATTTCCTATGTCTTAAGATACGGCTAACAACAATCAGTAACAGGCAAGATTGATGTTCGTGATTGGGAAGCATAATGCTATGCTTGCCTTAAGCGATGAATGGATTAAAAAATATAAGTAGTTAGGCAAAGACATGACTAATCCCAACGACATTATTGAGATAGAAAATCAAGAAGAACTGGAGTTAAATCGTCACCCACACCCAATGGGAACAGATACAGAGGTTCGAATCGCTAAAGATAGTTACAGCGTGTTTGAGTTTTTACGCCGTGCCGAGCGAGGCTCGCTAGTTCTATCTCCTGATTTTCAGCGCAATAGTGTATGGAATGTGCAGCGCCAATCTGAGTTAGTTGAATCGATTCTAATGGGTATCCCCATCCCCGTGATCTACCTATTTGAAAACGAGCTAGGTATCCGCCAGATCATTGACGGTAAGCAGCGTACTACAGCGTTAAAACATTTTATCAATAATGAATTTGCGCTAAAGCACCTACAAATGCTACCAAGTCTTAATAATCATCATTTTGATGACATTCCACCTTTATTACAATCAAAGCTAGAAGACTATCAATTAAACGTTTATATCATTCAACCTCCGACACCGGAATACGTTAAGTTTAATATTTTTGAGCGTGTTAACCGTGGAGGAATGAATCTTAATAAACAAGAGATGCGCCATGCACTATACCAAGGAAAAGCCACAAAGCTGATGGAGCGTATTGCGGAGTCAACCGAGTTTGCAAACGCTACTGGTCATGGGGTTAACTCAGAGCGAATGCGAGATAGGTACTTGGTATTGAGGTTTATAGCATTCTATCTTCTAACTCTGGGTAAATTACCCAAGAATATTATATATCGCTCTGACATTGATACTTTTCTTGCCTCGGTAATGACTTTTATCAATACAACCGCTTCTGATAGCTTAATCGAAGAAGTTGAATCTTGGTGTATTACAGGAATGGCAAGAGTCTATGAAGTCTTGGGTACTGATGCTTACCGTTTTGCTCCAAAATATGCTGGCGGCAATCGGCGTCCAGTGAATATGGGGTTATTTGAGATGCTGACTTTTTCGTTTTGTTATGTTGATACCAATCTTATTGAATACGATTCTGCTCAAGAAATTGTCGAACAATATAAAGCGGATATTGATAGTGAAGATTACTTATCAGGTTCAATGGACACCGTTGACTATATTAAATTGAGATTTGAAACTGCTTACGAAATCGCACAAGGAATAAACAATGCTTAGACATCTAGAGATTAAAAATTTAAAAGGTATTGACACCGTTACTCTAGAACTCGCCCCTTTAACATTGCTTACCGGGGCTAACTCTTCCGGTAAGTCAACGGTAATTCAAGCTTTAATGCTGCTCATTAAAAATAGCCAAGTGAGTAATCGCTATAGCATGGAAGACCTCGTTCGATATTTAAGTGACTTTACAACAATACGTAATAAAAAAAATAACGCTAAGTCAATTGAACTCGCTGCAGTCGACAGCGATAACACTCACCACTCTATAAAGTTAACATCAGACGGGGTTGAAAAGTCTTCACAGCTACCTTACCTGTACGAATTAGAAGCAAATGAAACAGATAAAGAACTTCTGTACTTAAATGCCAACCGAATAGGTGCTCAAGATTTAGTGCAAGTGTCTGAGCGTAAAGTAGGAAATTTAGGTGAATACCTATTCTCAACCTTCGAAAAAGTGAAAGGGAATATCTTATCTGAATCTTTGCTCAAGTTTGATGGCTCTCAAACAATGTCCTATCAAGTAGGTAAGTGGTTGAGCTTTATTACTGGTTCTGAGACGGAATTAATCACAGAAAAATCTGGTGACCAAGTTAGGGTTTATTTTAACGTAAAAGATATTGATAGCAATGTGTCCCCATTTAACCTTGGCGCAGGGATGAGTTATATCGCTAAGGTTATCATAATATGCTTAATGAGTAAGAAAGGTGATCTTGTACTTATTGAAAACCCAGAAGTGCAACTACACCCGAAAGCGCAAGCACAGCTAGGAGCTTTTCTATCATTTGTAGCAAACAGTGAAGTTCAATTAGTTGTCGAGACTCATAGTGATCATATCTTAAATGCAGTTCGTGTTGCGATTAAAGAGGGCGAATTATCAAGTGATGACTCTAGCGTATACTTTTTTGAACGTTCTGAAGGAGAATCTTCAGCACAAGCTACTCCAATTAAAATTAACGATGACGGTAGTGTAGACAAATGGCCTGAAGGTTTTTTTGATGAATGGGATATCCAGTTAGACAGGCTTCTCGGGATTGAATATGACTAATTTTGTGACATTAAATGAGTCATCTTTGCCTCTGTGCGAGCATGATTTCCAGCAACAGTTGACGACTTACTTTCAGGTAGTCAAAGAGTTAAAGCAAAATGGGATTGAGAAAGTAAGAGTTAATCAAGAATTTAAAGCGATGGACGCTTTCGTAGGGCAAGATAACTTTAGTACCTTCTTAGGTAAATTATCGAAAGAGAGCAGAGACTTTTCTCGTAGAGTAAAAAGTGAACTTGCAAATAACACCAATGTTTACCAAACCCCACTTATCGCTTCAGGTGAAATAAAACAACAGCAAGAGATCACTCAAAATAGTGAGTTTTATTTTGAGGGTGTTCTTAATAATACAGGGTTAGCCTGCGCCTACATTTTTGATACTTTAGCGATCAGTTTCAATACCAATGTAAGATGGAATCATCATCAATTATCAATGGACAAACAATCTATTACTGATACCTGTGAAGTTCATACCGAGTCAATAAATATTAGGCATATTAGTAATGGTGACCACCCACGCTGCCACACTGAGTTTTGGGGGGATATTGATCAAACCTTCGACTCCATTGAGAATGTTGAGCATTGGTGCAGTGAGAACTATGACCGTTTTCGTTTTACCTTAGAGCTTAGTGATAGAGCCAAAGCAGATCTAATAGATATTTATCAACGTAACGATACCTCTTTAATAAATAGCTTAAGAGATAAACTCACGATCATAAGGGTCAACCCACACGCTAACGTAGGGCAAATTGAAAGCTTAACAGGAGATCTATCAGAATTCTTATCTATGAGAATCAATCAGAAAGATCGTTTAGTATATAAGGTAAACAGCCAAGCAAGCAGTCTCAGTATTAGACAGCTACAAGGGCATTATGATGACAATTAGCATCACACAAGAACAAGTGTTTCAAAACGACATCCTTGACCAAGTGCAGTCTAAGGTTGGCTAATGGGAGAGTCAAATAAGTACAACAAAGAGTTGGTACTTTATACTGAATATGTCATCGCCTTTGCTAAGCAGTCACAAACTGAGTAGAGGGATAAACTAGTCAAGCACTACCCAGAAACTGACCGCAATCCAACTGCTACACCAGTTATCGAGTTGCCTATCAACTAGCACATGATAACCCTGCGTCAGACCAAGAAGTCGATAGCAAGAAAGCCGCTACCAAGATGGCGAAGTGGGTTCGTCTGCACCCACACAATATCGCCCAGAAAGTAGAAACCATCATCGAGCACTTCAACAGTAAGATTAAGCATTTGTTAGGCGGTGAAGCAAAAGCGATGAAGGCGTTGTCTGAATAGTTGGTTTCTAAGGGGGTTGCGAGCTTGGTGTTTGATATGTTGGTGTGTGGTGGGGCAAAGCAGCAGAACTCAACCTCGTTTTTTGATGCTGCAAACGCAGTTTGCAGATCAAGAAGCGAGGCTCTGCGAATGCAGAATTGCACTTAATACCATCAATGTGGAAAATGTGGGTGATGTGGATAGACCTACTGTTAGCTTTGATTTAGTTCATTTATAGACCGCACAATACCAGTGCGGCTTTTTTGAAAATCAGCGAAAAAAATTTGCATCGCCGTTCAATAAGATTCATGTTTAAGAAAAATGATTCTTATGAAAGAAAAGAATAATGTTTTAACCCCACCAGAAGTGCAAAACAAAGTTGAGTTGTCTTGGGGAACTCCTCAACCAATCCCTGAAGATGAAGAGCGATTTGACTTAAATAGTGTAAAGCCTCTTCACCCGCAAATGTTGCCCAAAGCGCTGAGAGCATATTGCTATAGTGCAGCGTATTCACTTAACAATACCGCGCCTGACTTTTTAGCTGTCACTTTAATTGCAAGTTTGAGTATTGTCCTCGGCGGCAACGTGGAGGTGCAGCCGAAACAAAATGATAGTTGGTCGCTCAATCCAATATTTTTCTCGATGATTGTCGGCTATGCCTCAGACATGAAAAGCCCAGCGCTCTATGCTGGCGTCAGATTTTTGCAAGAGCTCCAGAAAAACGCACTTGAAGAAGATAATAAGCTCAAGAATATAATCTATGCTGCGCATAAAAGACGCCATGATAAAGAGTATAAGCGCCTGATATCTGAGCTAGATGAAGCAACTGAGCGAGAGGATGACTCTCTAGTCATGGAGTTAGCAGAGCGTTTGTCGACCTTGATTGAACCTGAACCACCAATAGCACGCGAATTGGTTTGTAATGACACTACAATGGAGGCGGCTTGTCAGTTATTAGAGACAAACCCCAGTGGTGTGCTCTGTGTGAGGGATGAATTGAGCGGGTGGTTCGACTCATTAAGGAAAAATGGGCGAGAGGAAGAGAGAGCGTTTTACCTTACTGCGCATGATGCCTCGAATAGTGAATATAAACAGAATCGGGTGACGAGAAAAAATATCGTACTGAAACGATTATGTATGTCTGTCGTTGGCGGTATCCAACCCAAAATGCTCCGAAGAGAGGTTATTGAGAAGCTCAAAGGTGTCAAAGACGACGGGTTACTCGAACGATTTTTGCAGATGGGTGTCATGCCTGATATCCACAACATTAAAGCTACAGATACAAAAATTGATGGCGACCTCGCCAAAGCTGTGATGAAATTTTTTGAGTTATTTAGCCAATTCGATACACCGCTTGAACCAGTGACATTCACCTTTAGTCCTGAAGCTCAAAAACGTTGGGATACTTGGAATAAACAAGCAGTAGAAAGGCAGCTATCAGCGACAGAATCGCTTCAATCGTTCTATGGAAAAAGACCTGCCCACTGTGCCAAGTTAGCGCTAGTATTCCACCTTGTCGATCAAGCTACAGAGCAGTTACATGAGACGTCATTTAAGCCGAACCTGCGCATATCCAAGCGTGCCCTATTGCAGGCTATCAGTTGGAGCAGTTATCTAGAGCTGCATGCACAACGTATTATTGCGTTATCAAACTCTAAAATCATCAGTTACGACTCTGCGAAGAAGCTGGAGTCCAAACTAAGACACTTATACCCATACTTCACAGCGCAAGACATTGCGTGGGCAAAATGGAAAGATCTGAAAGACAAATATGAACGTGCTGATGCGATTCAAATGCTAGAAAAACTGGGTTATATCGTTGAAGACCAGATCCCCTCAAAAAATGACGGTCGACTCGTCAAAGGTTATCGTGTACACCCTTGTTATATTGATTGATGCTAGCTAGCAGTGCTCAATTAACCATTTAAAAAGTAGCCACCATTCGCTGAACTTGAACTGAGTGGTGGCACTTGAGGGTATTAGGCTTAACTTGAGCTCTACCTAGTAGACAGTTCGATCAACCGTAAGTAGTGCCCATACAGAATTTTTGTACTCTGATTCCCTGTTATTTTCCCAATTTCTTCAAGAGTTTTTCCTGCCTTGTACATGGTTGTGACTGCATGGGCTTTTAAGTCTCTGAATTGGTAGTCTTCGATTCCTGCTTTTCGCACAGCTTTACGGAATTCTGTGCTGATGCTACTGCCAACGTAAGGGAATATACGTTGATCATCTGGCGCCTTTCTTTGTATTTGCCTTTCAATGAGATGAACCTGTGATTCAGTTAGCTGTAATACTGAAGTTGGCTTTCGGCACGTTGGGCTTTTTCTGTTTCGTATGGTTAGGGTCTGTTTATCTCTGTTGTAGTCATCCCAAGATACTTTTGTTATCTCTCCTTGTCTTGAACCTATTTCACTGGAGAGCTCGACAATGTCATCCAAAGGAAGTGCTGTATTTTCCGCTTTCACGAATTTCATTAGTCGTTTCATCTCTTCGCCTTTTAAAAGACGTTCCCTTGGTATGCTTTGTGCTATGACTTTGCGTTGACGAAGAACGTCACATGCATCTTTGAAAACCTCAGCATCGAATTTTAAAGTAAATATGGTTTTTGCTTGCTTGAGAGCTGACTTCAAATTAGAAATATCTACACTTAAAGTAGCGGGTGAGATCTTAGGGTTTTTTGCCTTTCTTTCTTCAGCAAATTCAAGTAGGTGACTCGGCATGAGGTAAGCTAGCTCAATTTTTGCAATAGAGAACTTCTTGAGCATCTTTAAATTTGAAATGACCTTTTGGCTTGTTGTTTTCAAAAATGCCTCATCAGATATTAGCTTATCTAAAGCGCATCCTACGGTAACTTCTTTGTTGCGCTTTAGATAAACTAATCCCTTGTAGCCTTCTTTTTTTTCAATTTGCTTCGCCTTTTCTAACCATTGTATAGCTTGATGTCTTGAGTCAAATGTTCTGCAAACTTCAATTAATTTTTTCCCGAAGAGGTGCTTCCTAATACGAGCTTTGAACTTTAACTCGTCTTTTCTTTTTACTACTTCAACCGTTGTTGTTGCCATACTGACTTATTAATGTGATTTAATTTGAGGCTCAATCTAAGAGCATTGAGGCTGCCAGAGCAAATAATTGACAGAATTAGAGAGTCTTAGACTGTTTTGTGTAACAAACTTGATACGAGGTGTATCAATTAATGGAGGGAAAAGCGAGGTGCATGCTTACCCTCGCTTCTTTTCTCTGAGCTAACGTTTGTGCATAGCTTCGACCCCTAATCTAAGATAGATATTATTAAGAACGTTTATGTCTCGATGTCCTGTGATCTTACTTATTTGAACTACATCTAACCCTCTCTCAAAGAGCCTACAAGCCCCTTCAGATCGCAAGTCATGATACCTAAGATCTTTAATACCTTTAGCCTTAGCGACTCTTTGCCACGCAGCGGTAATTGATCTCGCTTCAACAGGAAAAATTAGGTCATTGACTCGTGGTTGGCGCAAGATTATTTCTTTAGTTTTCTCGTCTAAAGGGATTGTGGTGTTGTTCCCTATCTTGTTACGAGGGTTCTTTCTATTTCGTACAGTAAGAGTTGCTGAGGAGCTATTGAAGTCATCCCAGCGTAACTTTGTAATTTCACTGACCCTCATACATGTATTAATAGATACATGAAAGATATCAACCAAAGGTATGTGTGAAGCGTGATGTTGCTGCCTTTGAAGTAAACCCTCCTCCATAATTCTTAGCTCTTCAGGGGTTGGACGTCGATCCCTTTGGTTTGATCTACCAATTAGCCCGTAATGAATCAGCGATGGTATAGCTTCATGGTGAGCCTGCGTATTCGCTTTATATCCAAACATGGCATTAGCTACATCAAGAACGCTTTTTAGATAGGTAATATCATGATAAATGGTTTGAGGCTGAGGACACGAGTCTTCAGCTTGTCTCATTTTGCAGTGTTTGATGAGGTCATAAGCTTGTATCTCATGAGAGTACAGCAGTGCTAACGGGTATGTTCGCAGTCGACTTAATACTGCATGTTTTGAACGACCAATGGTTGGTGCTATAACGGGGTCATTCATATAAAGCGTTATTAGATCACCTATCGTAATGGTTTTAGACTTAGAACTACCATTAGGGATTCCGTTCGTCTTTAGGTTCTCAAGTGTCTCTGCTGCCCACTTTTTTGCGTCAGTGCGTTTATCAAACGTCTTTGACTCTTCATACAGCTTTTTCCCTTTGCGGGTGAGTCGGATACGAGCTTTATATTTTGTTCCCGTTTTTCTCTTGATTGTTTCTATTGTAGATGTAGCCATTGTAAACCTCTTTTTGGATTGAAAGAGGCTGTTTCTAGTGTGAGTTTTGTCACGAAATGCCAGTGTGTGTATAATCCACCGCATTTCGTTTTTAATGTCCCTCAAATTGTCCCCTAAAATGTCCCTTGGGGGACAATAAGGGGTATTTGAGTGTTTCAACCTTGCAACAGTCGATCAAAGGGTTATTGATTAAGTTGTTGCTTTATAAGGAATAATTTCAATGTATCAATCAAACCGACTTTCTGTTGCACCGATGCTCGATGGGATCTACTTTTCAGGTAAATAAAGGGGTTGGGTTGTTTTAGGCGTACCATAGGCGATCTTCTAACTTTCGGTACACCTTTTTATTGTTGAGTACGCCTTAACTCAGAACACGAAAAACCGCCTTGTTTGGCGGTTTTGTGTTTTTGGTGACAAAGCAACGGTATTTCAAAAGTTATCGAGTGTAGTTATCCATGACTATGCTGCAGCTATAAAAAAGCACCCTTACTGGGTGCTTTGGTTTTAGTTCATTGTTCTTAAAAGCTTGTCGCCATATTCCCCACGTCTAAGTTCAAATCTATACCCTTATCACTCTTAGCTTTATCTATCGCGACTGGCGCTTGAGACTTTATGGTGAGTGACACTTCAGACTTACTTTTCATCGTCTGATTTGTTACTGGCTTATAAGATGAGCCATACGCATTACTGGTCTGTGGGCTCGCTTGGTTTTGGTAGCTGTTGTAATTGATGTGAGTGTATTCATTTGTCGGTTGTGACATCGAACTACCATCTTGAACTGAGCTTGGCCAATTCTGTTGGTTTCGCTTTGCCTCTTTGGCCTGCTGTTGTACCTCTGGTGCGTATTGGGGGATCTTTACTGGGGTTAAATCACTACCCAATATTGAGTTTGGTTGGTTGTGTTGTACTCGCTTTATCTCTTTGGCTTGCTGTTTTACTTCTGGGATATACGGCACAGGCTGCGCTGAGTTTGGTTGGTTGTTCTGTATTTGCTTTGTCTCTTTAGCTTGAACCTTTACTTCTTTGCTATCTTCGCCATCGTTCCAAAAACTGTCCCAGACTGATTTGACGGTATCCATAATGTTGGTGAGGCCGCCAAACTTATCAATTAGATAACCCACTCCTGCAATTAAAGCCCCAACCCCGATGATCACTGGCCCTAATGGATTAGCAAGTGCTACAGCGTTAAGACCAATGAGCATAACTTTCAAGCCTGCCAACGCACCGACCACGGTGCTCATATTTTCACTTATCCATAAAAAGCCGCTGCCTAATACTTTAAAGGCTTGGAAGGTTCTGGTTACTATATCTCGCAGCTGGGCGATTGCGCCTTCTCGCCAGTCCATGTTTTTCATGTTGAGCGCCAAATCTTCCATCATGAAAGACAGCTCGGCCATGATGGGTGTAAGCGCACTAATTTTCAGTGAGTCGACAATCGCGCCCATTTTTTTTAGTGATGCGGTAAACATGCCAGCGTTCTTAACTGACTCGTCGCTAACTGCGCCGCCGCTATCTCTTAAAACCTGTTTCGCTTTGGCTAGGCCGTCTGTTCCAGATCGCAGTACCGCGAGCATTTTTTCACTGTCGCCACCAAAGAACTCATCGGCCATGAAATTCTGTTTTGACTCGTCGGTTTCTTTGGCAATTTCACGCAGCAATACCTGGTAAGCTTCTGTTGCGTTCTTCGCTTGCATTAAGTCGTTGTACGCTTTCTCGTTGCCAGTGTCTTCAAAGTAGTCGTTCATTGCGCCTTTCTGGAAGGTTTTCATTTCTCCCCAACGCAACATCATTTCTTTTACGGCAGCATCCATGTCTTCAGAGTCGGCACCCGCTAACCTTGCTTGCATGCGCAGTGCTTGAAGTTCGCTTACTGGCATTTTTACATCTTCAGCTGCACTTGCCATGTCGTCGAGCTTGGTGGCTGTATCGCTAATGATTAGGCCAAAGCCTGTCATTGAGCCGATTATACCGGCACCCGCAATCAGCCCGTTTTTAGCGCCTTCGACAGTTGGCATTTTTAGGGCTTTGTTTAAGCCGCGGGGAATTTTCATGGCCTTTTGCAAGCCGATGTATTTCTTTTTTAGCTTGTTAATTTCTTTGCCGTGGCCTTTGTAACTTTGATTTAGCCGTGAGTATTCATCGTCTAGCTTGTAAACCTTCACGCCCGTTTGGGTGAGTGATTTACGAATCTTAGACATGTTATGCATGAAGCCTTGTTGTGAGTCGTTCAGCTTATCGACTTTGGCTTGCTGCTTTTCTATCTTGGCGGTTAAGGCTGCACTGGGCTTTTGCAGTTCTTTGTTTTTCTGTTTAAGCGCTTCGAGCTGCTCGACTTCGGCTTTTAGTGCCAGGTTGTTATTTTTCTTAGCGACTTTTAATTGCTTATACGTGTCGATCATTCCCATCGCTGCCGAGTCGTTCGCTTGGGCTTTCTCTACTTCTTTTATCTGCTTACTGTATTTATTGGTTTCCTCTCTCATCCCTTTCAGCGGTGCACTCACACCGTCAAGAATGTTGAGTCCAATAGATAAAAGCATCTTCTTGGCCATAGGTTTGCTCCTTAATAAAAAAGGGAGCTAATTGCTCCCTTCTGGATGTCGTTTATGTAATTCACCGCAAAAATAGAGCACTTCATCAAGGGTCAGTTTGTCTATTTCACTTGGTTGCCAACGAAAGCCTATTGCCAAGTCGGTGTAGAACGGCTCAATGTACGGGCAGTGTTCGATTAGCTCCCCGTATTGCCGAAAAAACTGGCGAGGCCCACAAGCAACGGCATCCAGTTTGCCGGATCGAGATTTTGCATATCTCGTTCGTCTAGCTCTGAAATGCGTGGAATGACTTGGGTGCCAGCTTCGAAATCACCTTGAGCCACATCGAAGATATTCACGCCACGTAAATGACCGGCATGAGGTTTTGAAAGTTCGACCTCTTTAATAGTCACCTCGACATTCTTGATTGTTTTCACAATCGGAACAGGTAAGGGGATCACTTTCATTTCGCCTTTGTCTTTAATGGGGTTGGTCATAACCAAGCTCCTTTTGTAATGCTTCTAGTTTCTTCTTCACGCCGCCTTGTGGGTCTAGTTTCATCACTAGCTCAAATAGGTTGTGCGCCTTTTCTTTATCGCCAGCGTCGAAGTACCAATTACCGACTAGGCGGAACATCTTCACTTTGAGTGGGGCGTTGGTAGCAATCTCACCCGCCAGTAAATCATTTACGGCTTTAAGCAGGTATTCGCGCTTGTACTCTTTCTTTTCAGTGTGCGCTTTGTGCGTGTACTTAAACACATAATCACAGAAGCCCGTTTGACCGTTCACTTTGAAATTAGCCGGCGTTTCTAACCCGCCATCAATGGCCGCTCGAAAGTCATCGTGGATCTCTTCAAACTTGCCAAGGTCGAAGTGCCACATATAAAAGCACCACATCACATCGAGGTTGCCGTAGTCGCCTTTGTGGGTTTCAAGCAGCTTTTCAACCAGTGGGCGGTACTTGTTAATGAGCTCTTGTTTGTACGGGTCTTTCTCTTTCGAGCCAGACAAAGTACGCAAGCGGCTTTGGTCTTGCTTAAACACGTTCTGTGTTTCTTCCCAAGGCTTATCAGCAAAAGCAGTGCGAACGGATTGACTCAATGCTGATTCGCTAATTACGCCAACATCGTTGAGAAGGTCGACACTGTCGGTAGCTTCAAAGGTTTCAACCGTTAATGGTTTATCCTTCAGAGCCTCTCGTTTCATCAGTATGGATATCATGGTGTTTCTCCTTACTGCGGGATGAGTTCGTCACCGTTGAAGACCACTTCAAGCTGACCATCTTTTACCGCGACGGTAAGTGGGTCGACTGTCCATGCGCCTTTCAAGGTGTATGCGCGGCTTGTGTTCGTTTCTAGGGTGATGTCTTCACCCACAAAATCAGCAATGGCTTTCTCATCGGTGTCTTGAGCGTGAATGATGGTGCACTTGATGAAAGGCGCATCTGAGAATTGCTCAGAGAAACCCAAAGGGCCATCGTCACCCATGACGGTTTCTCGCTTCATGTTGCCCATCCCAAATTCAGCGCCTTCTTTAAGGGGAAGGCGCCCCAATGAGCCTGCGTTAAGGACGGCACGGCTAGTAATTTTTGTTCCCATGACTTACTTCCTAAATTGAATTTTGCCTGCAACGATAATCAAACCGTTCACGAACTGCGGTGAATCTTGGTAGTTGACGCGCTGCTTGTTGGTTTTATCAAGCTCGACAATGAGCGACTTTTTGTAGCCATCGAAATCTTGCACGATGCCTTGGTATTCGAGATCTCGATACAAGGTCAACAACTTGGCCTTGAACATGGTCGGCGTAACAATCGGCTGACCTTTAGCGAACTTGGCACCGTCTTTCGCAACCTTATGGCGAGGGTAGACACTTAAGATCAACGAGCGCTGTTTCTGACGGAAGTACATGGCGGTTGCAGGTGTCATTACATCGAGGTAACTGTTGTCTGTTACGCCAGCTGCGTTTTCGGTGTAAGCCGTTACAGCACGTTCAATTAATACTTCATTCGCTGAGTTCACTGTGTAGGTACTCAAGCCTTCATACAAAAAGAGGTTGCGTTCAGCCCAATCCCACTCTTGCGTTGCCAGTGAATAAACACCGTTTAACTTGAGTGTTTGTAGCGGCCTGCAAGGGTCGATAGCCAATGACGGGGCGATTTGACCTACCCATGCACCAATGGCTTTTGCATCTGACAACGCTTGGTCTTTAGAGTCACCAAAGTTGTTGATTGGCAGGAAGTTGATTAACGGGCAGTTGCTCTTTGCTGAAAAGGTAACTAGCTCGGCGTGGGTGCCTTTCTTCGGTAGATACGCAATACCTGGCACTTGTTCTAATGCTGTATAACGGTTTTCAAGAAAGGTACCCAATTCGCGAATGGTAGTGTCGTCGTTCAATGAGCACATGATGTGGTGGTATTGCGTGTCACCCAGCGCGGCCAATGCACTTGCGATATCACCGCTACCCACGCTGATCGCGTAAATTGGCATGGTTTTATCTTGCTTACGGAAGTAGGTGATCATTTCCACAATGTCGCTACTTGCACCAAACGAGTCTGCCGCTTTTGTCTCATCCATACAAAGCGTGACTTTATTGTGAGCGACCTTTGCACCACTGACCGCATTACCGATCGCCAAAACAACTTGCAAGTCTTCTGCGCTGTTTGCCAGGCTATTATCAATTTCAATGTAGACACCGGGAACGCGAGCGGTGCTTGGTACTTCAGCAAAACCAATAGTCATTATTTAGTTTCCTTCTTGGCTGTGGGCTTGGCTGTTTTGTCGATATCCACGACACTTTCTTCAGCGAGTCGACGTAGCCAGTAAGCGTTGCGAGGCTTTTCTTCACCTGCTGCTTTCAATGGCTTTCGGGTAATTGGGTCTTTCACGATTAAGCCTTTAGTTGCAGGCTTAATTTTGAAAGTGGGTACTTTAGATTGATTCATTAGGCAGCGTCCTGTAGCTGTAGTACAAAATATTCGGCTGCCATCGCTATAAGCTCTTGCTCTAGTTCTGGAGCCCAACCAATAAGGGTGCGTTTCGTCATCCTGTAATTGTTCTTAGTGAGTGTCCCTCCTTCCCATCGGCTTGTTTTACTGTTGTAAAAACCATTTGCTCGAGTAGTAAAAGAAACGCTTTGACCTTCATTGTGCTCAGCAGCAACTTTCCCTGCTATACCTTTGATGCCGACTTCAAAGCTATCGTCACTGACGTAAGTTCGTAGCGAGCGACTAAAACCCATCAACATGTTTTTATTGTTGGTGGTATTTAAAGCGGTGCTATAAACCTTGCCGTCGATATCTTTATATATTCTTGTTTTCTTTCTTTTTCTTCGTGATTGATACGGATTATTGTCTATATCTCGCTGAGCGCGAATTTGCTGACGAAAGAACTGCCGTGCGCGGTTGGCCATTCGTTTATTCAGCTCAAACTTATCACTGGCCGTAAGCACTAAACTTTCCACAACTTGAGTCAATTGCTCAGGCGTCGCGAGTGTTAATTCACTCATGGCAAATCACTTAAGTGGCCGACAAAGTGGACCAATTCACCGAGTTGGTCTTCATCGGCTCGCGCTTCAAAACCACTGACACAGTCATAACGGGTATCACCTTGCTTCCAATTTCCTTGTTCGCTTTCTTGAAGGTCGAACTCTTCACGAATATCAATTTTCAGCTTGAGATCAAACACACCTTTATCGAGAGGCTCTAGCGCGAACGTCGGCATGGGTAAGCCTTTTTCTGCTCGCTCTGGGTCGAACTTATTAAGCCAGCTGACTAAATGCATAAACAAAACTTGCGGCTCTAGCTTGGCGCTTTGCAAGAAAACGATGGCGGTGTATTCAATTTCAAATCCATCGACAAAAGCACCTTGTCCACAAAATAAAGCACCATCCTCCGCCCACACGTCCATTTTGGCCGCGTCTGTCACATGGCTTTTGAATAAGTCCGTTAAGCTTTGCAGTGCTTTCATTACACTCTCTCGAAGCAGTAGGTTTCTTCTGCGTGAATTAATATGTCTACCGCTTGGCGGTACTGCACTTCGCACTCTTCTTTCTTACTGGTGAGCGCTTCTTGTCTGTCAGCGGCTTCGGCGGTGGCGTCACCACTCATTTGCACGCTAATCAGTTGCGCGGCGGTTAGTGCGAACACGGCCTGCTTGTAAAGTGTTTCGGCAGAGTCATCATCATCGAAGCGCTTTTGGGATAATGCTGTCAAACTAGCAAAAGGCACTAAGGTGTCTTTAAGCTCAGAATGCACTTTGATGCGTGACACCTTCGCGTGATGCAGAATGCCTGCCTCTGTCTCATTGCTTTGGAAATGGTACAGAGACTGAAACTCTGAAATGTTCAGTACTGGGTATTTGCCCGTTTCTGGCAACTGAGATTGATACGGTTTGTTTTTGTTGCCGACAAATTCCATGATTTATCCTTGTTGGGTTAGGGAATGCAGGCCGACAATCGCGAATAACAGTTAGCACCAAAGCGCATCTGAAACAGCAATAGAGCCTGCATTGAGGGGGTGTTAGTTTTTAGCGCTTGGCTTAATGCCAGGCATCGTTAATCCAAAGCTTCACGTTTTTGAATTCGATCGCTGCAGCTTTACCTAGCTCTTCAATCACGTAAGCCATGTTCATCGACTCAAAGTTTTCAATTTGGTCTTTTTCATCGTTCTTCTTACCTGTAGAGCGGCGAATAGACCCTTCTTGAATGTAAATGGACAGGTTGTCGTAACTGGTGACCATGATGCCCGTAGAAGGGAAACCTGGTACTTTCACAGCAGGCAAACCGCCATAAGTACCGATGACTTGCAGCTCTTGGATTTTGCCTTTCTCGCTTGGCGTGTTGCCGTGTGCTTCGTAGAACTTGGCTTTGTCGTAAGCAAGCAGATCAGAGCCGATGATGGCTACAAGGTTTGAATCGTTTTCACATGCGTCATGCAATAGATTTTTCGTTTCAAGTACCGCTAGGTCTAGGTTGATGAAGTCACCACCTTGGCCAATACGCACTTCACCTACGTTCTTACCTTGTTTGATAAGTCGCGCTGCGTTGTGGTCACGCATGGCTTGGAACCAACCTTTGTTTACGTCTTCACCGTTCGGGTTCGCGCTTGCATCGGTATTAACAGCAACGCTTTCGCCATACCAACCGATAGTGATTTTGTTGGCGTCAATCTGTTCGCGAGTCGCTTTACTTAGCAAGGTGTTGAAGTTTTTATGATGTGCCCATGCATCTACTTTTGCGTAACGTAGCGCAGTATCAAAGTTCACTTGCTCACACATGTAAGGCATTGCCCCCATGCTTGAGTGATCTTTAGGTGTGCGCTTGCCTGCACCTGAAGTATCGGTACGGCTGGCAATCATGCCTGTTACACCAAGGCCAATGGATTCACCTTTTTGGTTCTTCACTGAAATGATGTTGATTTTTCCTAGGAACCAGTTGCTTTCACGGATAGCCGCAATAATGCGCTGAGTGCCATTAGGGCTCACGTTGAACTTTTGAGTGGCATCGTCCACATCATTTTGTGCAGCTACCGCTTTCACATAAGCATTAAGCTTTACTTGGGTATTCTTTTGCATGTTCTTACCTGTTTTAATTCGTTGATAACAAGGTTTAAGTTAAAGGTAGTTTTCTGCGTCATCACCTTCGCCTGCTAACTGGCGCTGATCTTCATCGGTTAGCTTGCTGAGCTTTTCGATTTGACCTGTTAGGCTTTCTACCTGTGACGAAAGAGTCTCGACTTGACCTTTCAGATCAGTCACTTCAGCACCTTCTTCGACTTCAGGTTCTTGCGGCTGACCATTGGTGTTGAGCTTTTCAACTTGCTCACTTAACTGGCTTAGTTGCTGCTGATTCTCTTTGCCTTGCTCAATGCTTTGCTTGAGTAGCTCTTCAAGTTCTTTACTCATGTCATCTTCTTCCTGTTGTTGTGAGAGCTGCTCAAGTTCACTTTCGCCCTTAAGCCAGCGTTTAAATTTATTGAACATCGAGGCTTCTTCTTCCTCGGTGCTTTTAGAGAGTTGTTCCAAGGTGATTTGAAAGCTCGTTGGGACACACGCTTTATCTTTGCTGTTAGCCGACAATTGAATCTGTGTCGTACCTAACGATGCAGGCTCATCAGTCAGGGCCAATCCGGTCAGGTAGGCTTTCCCTGTGTCTGCAAACTTTTCATAGAACTCACATGAGGTATGTAAAAGCTGGCCTTGCTCAGCCATACGTAAAAGCATTGAGTTTGGTTTCAGTACTGCGAATAGCTTGTCTTCTTTCTTTTCTACAGATAGGACTGAGCCATACTTGTTGCTCCACGGGTAATGGTCTGCATTGATTCGAGCTGTATAGACTTCTGGGTTGTAAGTTTCTGCGATCTCATCAATGATTTTTTGCTCAATGACTCGACCATCAATGGTTGCTCCTGCCTGTAAAATACAAATTAGCTCTGATTGGAACATGCCTAAACTCTCCTAAATTCGATGATTCCAATTTACCCAATGCCTCCGCCTTTTTGTATTTGTCCTAGTTCTAAACGCTTGATATAGAAATCGTTCAAGCTGAGTAATCACAAGCGCTGTAGCACTATGCAAACATGGAAAATAATGTTGTTAGCGAACCGCTATATACCGCCGACCAAACCAAAGCTTTGGGACTGTTTTTACGCCAACGTAAGCCTGCAGAAATTGCAGAAGCGGTTAGCGTAGCCACACGCACGGTTCAAAAATGGATAACTCAGTTTGATTGGAAGACGCTGAGGGATGACGCGCCCGTCGAATTAATGATGAGACAGCGCATTGCTTACTTGATGTGGGTTGACCAAAAGCTTGAGAGCCAAGAGCGTGAGCTCAAGATGCTGCTCGAACAGCAATTCAAGCGTGATGAAGCAGAGCAAAGGCGCAACCGACCAGCTGGCCGAAGTGATGGTGAGCAAAAGCGTGGGCGTAAGTCGAATAAGGTGAAGAACGATGTTTCCCACATCACCAAAGAGATGTTGGACGAGTATCGCGAGAAAACCTTTTTCGAATACCAAAAAGAAATTCACGGCCATAAACAAAACGATGAGATCAATGAAGTGCGCTTTTATCTTAAGTCGCGTCAGATTGGTCTTACGTTCTATTTTGCCTTTGAGGCGTTTGAAGATGCGGTGCTGACTGGCGACAACCAGGTGTTTATCTCTGCGTCGAAAAAGCAGTCGTATATCTTTAAAAACTACATTCGTAAATTTGCGCTAGAGATTGGCGAAGTTGACCTTAAAGGTAAGGACGACATCGAGTTAAGCAACGGCGCAAAACTTGGCTTTATGTCGACCAACGTGGCGACCTCTCAAGGTTTTAACGGCCACATGTATTGGGATGAAGTGTTTTGGATCCCTCGCTTTGCTGAGTTGGATGATTATGCAGGCGGTATGTCGATTCAGGCGCAGTTCCGCACCACTTACATTTCAACCCCTTCCACCATGGCCCATGAAGCCTACCCGAAATGGCAAGGCAAGAAAGAGCACGGCATTGATATCAGCCACAAGGCACTTAAAGCCGGCGCTTTAGGTGTTGATTTTATCTTCCGTCAAATGATCACGGTTGATGATGCGATTAAGAAGGGCGCGACCTTCTTTAACATGGATAAGCTTAAGCGTAAGTATCCGGTTAAGGAGATTTTCGACAACCTGTTGCGTTGTAAGTTTTTGGACGACAGCGCTTCGTTCTTCTCATTGAAAGCATTACTGGCCTGTAAAGCCGATACGTCACTGTGGAAAGATGTCGACCATGAGAAAGCAAAACCAGTGGGTAACGCTGAGGTTTTGGTCGGTTATGACCCAAGAGGTGGCGGAACGGGTGAAAGTGCCGATGATGCAGGCCTTGTGGTGGCGTTGAAACCTAAACGCAAAGGCGGCGTGTTCCGACTGATTGAGCGAGTGCGCCTTAAAGGCTCTAGCTATGAGCAACAGGCTGACACCATTCGCAGCATTACCGAAAAATACAATGTGGTGTACATGGCGATGGATACCAGTGGCGTAGGCTCTGCGGTTGCAGAGCTTGTTCGCAAGTTTTACCCCGCTTTGGTTGAGTTGGATTACTCACCCGAAGTAAAACGTTTGATGGCGTACAAATCACGAGAAATCATTAACAGTGGCCGCTTACAGTTTGAAGCGGAGTGGGATGATCTCGTTCACTCATTCTTAATGATTCGCCAGCAGACCACCAAAGTAAGTAACCAAATTACCTTTACTTCCAACCGCAGCAAAATTGGCTCTCATGCGGATTTAGCCTGGGCGTCTATGCACGTTCTGCGTTGGGAGCCGATTGATATTAATAACGACACCGACACCACTGTCGAGTTCTTCTAGCCTAATTTTTGGAGAGACCAAGTGATAGAGATTGAATTTTCTAAACCCGTGAGCGTGATGAACAGTGACATTCTCAGTTATTTAGAAGTGGCGTTGGTTGATGGGTTATACGAACCACCGATCGCCTTAGATACGCTAGCCAAAGCACTGCGCACCAACCCGATGCATTCGAGTGCGATTGAGTTTAAGCGCAATACGTTAATGCACGCCATTGCGTTGAGTGGGCTGCTTTCACGCCAAGATGCAAAGCGCTTCATTCAAGACTACCTCACTTTTGGTGGGGCTCACCTTCAGGTGATTCGGGATTATAGAGGTTTAGGCGAAGTCGTTAAGCTCAAGCACTTACCGACACTTTACATGCGTAGGCGTGAAGACTTGGGATGGACGTATAAGCCAAGAGCTTACGATGATGATGGCCGTATCGACTACAAACATAACCAAGTGTTCTATTTGGGTGATTATGACGTTGCTCAAGAACTGTATGGTTTGCCGAGTCACATTAGTTCTTTGACCTCTATTTGGCTGAACGATGATGCTACCTTGTTTCGTCGTCAGTACTACCGTAACGGTAACCATGCAGGTTACTTGCTGTATATGAACGAACCTTCGATGACTGAGAAGCAAGAGAAGGCGATCAAGAAGCAGCTGCAAGCTCAAGAAGGTATGGCGTTTAAAAACTTGTTTGTGAACGCCAAAGGTAAAGACACCAAAGCACCTGAGCTCAAGCCAATTGGTCAGGTGGAAGCCAAAGACTCATACAAAGAAGTGAAGAACCAGACCATGAACGAGGTGCTTTCGGTTCACCGC
Organism: Vibrio sp. 10N.239.312.C11; assembly: GCF_041466065.1. Lineage (NCBI taxonomy): Bacteria > Pseudomonadati > Pseudomonadota > Gammaproteobacteria > Vibrionales > Vibrionaceae > Vibrio > Vibrio sp. 10N.239.312.C11. Next base: position 29,182 of record NZ_JBFSRZ010000035.1, on the reverse strand, counting down.
GTGCCAATCGAGTTGATGAGCATTCGTCGCGAGAGTATTACTTCACTGGATTTGAATAAGGTGGATTGGCTGTTCCACAAGAACGAGTTGCTGCCGTTGATTGATATGATGCAAGAGCTGAATGATTTTGTGGGGAGCGAGGTGATTATGCCGAATGAGTATAAAAAGTTGGATGCGGCACAACCGCAAGAATAACGCGTAGTACAAACAAAAATACCGCCCATAGTGAGGCGGTATTTTTTATGCGGCTTCCTTGCCTTGAAGTAAGGTGTGTAGGCGGTCGAACTCTTTCACCATGCTGCGTTCTATTCTGTCGCCTAGCTCTTTGACATCATCTTTGGTGGCGTAGGTTTCCGCTACGTGAGTCTTGTGCTCACCAAGCTCTTTCGATAGCCGAAACAGGTAACCAATCAGCAAGCTAAGGATAAGGGTGACAAAGGTACAAAACGCTATCACTGCGTTAAGCCAGTTCGGATCTATTGTCATTCCCATTGTTCGACCTCTTTGAGTTTTTTACCTTTCAGTGAATGGATAATGTCATTCACTGTTTCTTGTGTGACATCGTTCGTTGTGAGGGTTTTTAGCTTTTCTAGGCCCCAAATTACAAGACGAGAGGCGAAGCGCTCAAGAATCACTTTCCATGCGACTTTTAAGATTAAGCCTTTCAGCACTTCCCATAGGGTTTTACCTAAAATTCCGGTAATAAAGTTCATAACCATTCCTTACTTTTGTGTTGGTTCAGTTCCATAACGCATCATGTCGCTGAGTGTTTCAGAGCGGTTACCCACCTGTCTTGCCCAGCGACTGTTTAACATTTCATTAGCGGCCGCCTGCCAAGCTTGCTGTTCAATGAGAGCAATGGTCTTTTTGAATTTCTGAAAACGTGGCAAGCCCATATTGAAGATCATGTCGACAATTACAGCCTGGCGAACTTCATTCAGAGCGCTGAAGAAAGGTAAGGTTTGAGCCTGTTCAATCACTTCGTCAATATTGTGTTGAAGTAGCTGTTCGGCTTCTTCTAGGGTAATGCCGTTGTCACTAAGGTTGCGGCCATAACCGATGGTGAGTTTTCCCATGCTGCATCGATACGGCTTGAGCCGAAGACCTTCATGTTTCTTAATCAGTGTTGTGGCTAACGTTTCCATACTGGCGACCTAATGTAATGAACTAGGCTTAGTTTACCGTGGTGGTTAAGTGGCGGATATTGGGGCGAATTCTAGATGGAAAATGTAGAAAACCCAGCATGATAGCTGGGTTTGAATAGGGTTGGGATTAGTTGGTAGGCGGTGTTGGCCACGGGTGCTCTGTTTGGATTTTTACTCTCGCCGCTAAGGCTTGGGCTTCGCTAATGTCGGCCTCTGCTTTGTTGCCACTCAAACGTTTGATTTGAGCTTCTGCAATTAACGGATCACACATACGAGAATAAAGCTGTCGTCTTATCTCGTCAGTTTGGTTGTATTCGGCAACGTACTTATTGCTTTGGTTGGTTACCCAAGTGTTGTTAATCCATTCGTCCCATTGTGTGGTTGGCTCGTCTTTTGTGTAGTCGTCAGTGATTAAAGACGCATCATCAAAGTCTTTGGGTTCGTGAGTTTGTTTATGATAAGCCGTAACCTCAACAAATTTAGGTTCTACCGTCCACTTTTGGCTTTTCTCATCAAATTTTGCTTGTTCGGTTTCTGAATCGAACTCTGGGACTTCAATGAACGTGGCTAGCTGCGGCAATAGATAATCGTCATAACCATCAATTTTATGAACTGGACGCTGACCGATGTATTCAAATGTATCGCAATCGTAGAAATAGGCTGTTTTCATTACATCCATCCTCTGTGAATTTTGGCTGCGTAGTTTATTGAGTGTGGGCGGTTTTCGTTGGCGGTTGGGACTTGGCGTGATGCGTCAAAATTCAGATTCGCATACCGGTCCGAAAGCGCACCGGCGCCTACCGCCGATGTTAGCATTTGTGAGCTAGCATCATGAATACTGGGGGTATTATGAAACGCGCCTTGCCCCGCGCCAAATATTGAAGAAACATTATGCTGTGTGCGACCTTGAACAAATGCTGTAATGTTTCTCATCGCATCGCTTTGATACTCACCATGAGCCACACCTGCAGGCGTTGCACGAAAGTACGCGCCAACTAAGTGTGCATTAGGTCTTGTGAACGTGGTTGAACCATCACCGGTTCCCCAATAGGCTGCATACTTTTTCTTATTCGAATCTTTCAAAGTTTGGTTTATCAACAGGCCTGTTTTCTGAGCATGAGCCCAAAGCAGCGCATCGGTCGTTCTTGATAATGGCGCTCCATCTAAATCCACCCATCCTGCGCGCGGGTTTGGGTCGTCAAATAATAAAGTCTCACCGCAACGCAGTGCTAGTAGCTCCTTTTTGAGCTTGGAAAAATGAAGCCCTAACAACTCCGTTTCTGTCACGTACTGATTGTGCTTAAAAATGACCTGCCCAGCTTGCCCCGACACCGCAGCTTTTAGGGTGACCATGCCGCCAATACCTTTTGCCAGGGCAATCACTGGGGTTTGGCAATCCACGATGGATTGGTCAGAGGTATCTACAATCTTGATTTGATAGAGGTACTCATTGAAGTGCGTTTCAATCGGTAGGTTGAACACAAATGTCAGTACACCATTGTCATCGTAATAACTGGCTTCGATTGTGCCAGTATGGAAAACGGACAAGCTCGCAGTTGGCGCGTTGTGGGTTAATGCTCCAATCAGCTGAAACTTTTTCGCGGTCTGTTTCAGGTTACTTTTGAGAATGCTGATCCCGTGCTGAGTTGGGATACCTTGCAGCGTGCTCATACGGTGTCTCCTATTTCAAGTTGCCATGTGATGGCAGTGCAGCACAGAAAAGGGGCTTCAGCTTCTAATTCAAGCTGAGAGCTAAACTCTGGCTTCATGGTTAAGGCCGTAGCCAGTTCAAATTGTGTCTTTGCATCAAATGGATAAATCCAATGAAACTCGGTGTGTGGCAGTCGTTTTTCTTCTAGCGCTTTAAAGGCCGCGTCATTGTTGTAGCTGAACAGGTTGATCTTGATGAGGTTTGGATTAGCGACTTCATCAAATACCACACCTTTAGAGCCCATTGTCATCAAGAGCCGTTGATAGTCGGAAATCTTCCAACCAAACTGCTGCTCTTCAAACTCGGTTAATAGCGACAGTTCAATATCGTCATGGGTTTGCTTGAAGTCTTTGGCCATGCCTTTGATGGTGTTGGCCAGCTCGACGTTCTCGGTGTCTTGCCAGTACTCGCCTTTGGGTAATAGCCCACGGTAGGCGTTTTCAAAATCACCGGCACTGTAGTTAATAATTAAGTCGGCGGTGTCCACGTTACGCCTCCTAGTACATGTATTTGGTTTTTATCAATGGCGACTTCACCAATAGGGGATCGAACAATGAAGTTGTTGGTCACGGTTGAAGTGGTTAATACAATTTCAGTGTTGGTGATGGATTCCGGCTTTTGGGTTATCGGGTCGATTTTGCCCATTTTCCCTTTCACGAGATTCTCCAGTGCGGTGACTACATCATTACGTATGGCTTGGTCTTGAATGCCTTGTATCTCGATGTTGAGTGGCACTTGGTTCGGTAGATGAGCGATTGGGTGACAACCTGCCAGTCGATTTCGCTCAAAGGTGTCTTGCACTAACTTGACCACTCCTGCGCTTAAGGTCGGGTTGTTTTCTCGCGCACCGATATACACTTCCACCATGCCACGATGTGGGGTGTTATCGAGCGCCCAAGCAAAGTCCACATCGGAGTGAGCAGACACGGCCCAGGCTTGGTAATCTTCTGATTTACCGATTAGCTCATTCTTTTCAAACGCTACGATCACTCTTGAACGCCAGTGCTTGAGTTCTTCAATGTTCGCGCCACCTGTCACCCCTTGTGAAACCACACGGTTTGGGTCAATTCCGCTGAGCCCTTTGCTTAGCGTCAGTATTGCGCCTGCAGGTAAGTTGCTATCGATACCCGATTTAAGTGCGATGACTTCTACCGGAGCATTGCTGTATTGTTCTTTGGTGGTTTCATACTCGTTATTGGCATGCGTTAAGCGGGTGCCTTTTTTGATCACCACCGTTCCGCCAAGCTCAGTGAACTGGACTCGACCTGTTGCGAATGTTGGCAGTAGTCGAGGGGCTTTATGGCGATTGGCGTGTAGGTATAACCACTCTTCAGAGCAAGTCTCTGGGTGCAGCTGCCTGAACAGCAAATCTTGATAACCATATTGCCCATAGCTGACACCAGCAATGGCAGCGGCTATCCCTTTGGTCGCAGGGTTGTTTTGCCCAGTTTCAGATACCAGATTGGCTTCTGCACGAGCTATTAACTCATCTAAGCTTCGTTGTGTACTCATTGGTTAACCTTTGAAAGTGGAACATCGAACTGAGAGCCATCGACTAAGGTGATCATCACATTGCGACCCATTTGGTTTGGCTTCTCTCGCCATACTGAAACTTCAACTGCTTTGGCGTGGCCATCGGTAATGAGCCAAGCGAGCGACTCTTCACAAAACCGTTTAGCGAGGCTTAATGTTTCGTCTGTGAGCTTTGCTCGCTTGAGCGTCCAGTCACGAGAGCCGACCACGTTTATCAACTCATTGCTCCAAGTGCCACCGCGCTCATTGCTTGCCATACGGGCGCGATCGTTTTGAGTCGATTCGGCATAGTTGTAAACACTCTGCAGAACTGCATGGGTTAGCCCCTCTTTAGAGTTGAGCGGTGCCGTCAGGGCGTTTAAATTGAAATGGCTCATACTTTAATTCGGCCCCTTGGTTGTTCTATTTGCCCCATCATCTTTGTAGTCGTGAGTATGTTTCTCAACGCTAACGCCGCCAAACGTACCGGATGAACCACCCACCGAACCAGTCACATCAGCGTTCTTCATAACTTTCAGATTACCCCCTATCTCAACATCACCAGAAAACGTGGACTTAGGTGCAGTAACGTTCACAGCCGTTGCGTTCACGGTGGTTTCTTGTGCCGATATCACTTCTAACTTTGCGCAGGCGTTTATCTTGATGCCTTGCTCAGTGAAATGAACAAGGTTGCCTTTGTCATCGAGCATCGCGACTTCACCAGGCTGTAACTCTATTTGGTGGCGTTCGTCTTCTACGTTCACGGTGATGCCGCGAGATGTGGTTCCACCAATGAAGAGGTTGTAAGTTTTCGCACCTGGTAATGGACGGCTCATAAACCCGTAGTTGTGCACGCGTTTTATCATGTCGTTGGTTCGGCCTGTCGCGGTCTTTATTTGTAATCGGCCTGTGGTTGCACCTGTGACAGTGCCGGTGCCAATCACGTTTTTGATTCTGGCCATTAATCGCTGTTGTTGCTGCAGAGCACTAGACATAGCTTTGCTCCTTAAACGGTCTGAATAGCTCAACCGATGTTTCCGTAGAGCTTTCAGATACCGATAGGCCAAGAGACTTGATCACCAACATCTCACTGAAGCTTTGCTCTTGGTCAGCGACTCGAATCACACGGTTTAATCCATCAATGGCCAATTCAGGGAAGATGTCGGCAATCGTGCTTGATGCTGTCAGGCTTTGAGCAATGGCGAGGTTGCGCTCATATTTAGCACGAGATAGGCAAGCTTCACGGTTTTGTAATTGGTCACAGGTGATCACCATAGTGCGTGAGCTATCGACGTTTGGATTGATGACCTGTGCGCTTGCATCATCCCACTGGCCTTGCACATCAATGGTGTGAAATTGCTGATTGAAGGTACGCTTGATGTTCAGGCTATCGATGTTATTGCCCGTTTCTAAACCGATGTTGCTGATAGTTGCATGCGCGGTGTTTTCAATGGTCAACACGCCACTGCGTTCAACCAACATAAAACCTTGCTCTCGAATGAGTTGAGCCACGTTCTCTACGGGGGATTCCGCATTTATCTGAAACTCGGGGATGACCGGCATACTCTTCACCAGGCTTTTCACTTTCAAACCAAATGGCTTGGCAATATGGCGAAGTAGCTCTTCCACGTTCAAGTTATAAAGCGCGTCCATCGTGATGCGTGAATCAATCATGTTGGCACTCTTTGAGCGGCCAGAAATAGAAACAGCGTGAGCGCTTGAATCGGTGTTTGAATCCACACCATCAATCTGACCAATCAGAATTGATTTGTCGTTAAGGAAGAACTCAACCGACAACGGGCTTTCAATACTCATAGGCTCAATTGAGCAACTGAACGTGTGGGCCAGCTGTTCTATGGAGTAGTTGAGATTCGCTTGATAGAAGGTGCGCGGCTTGCCATCAATGTGCATCGTTAGCGTGTTCATGACACATCCCTCACGGCAATGTCACCACGAATGAAGAGCGGGTGCTGCAGTGCATTCATTTTGGTGATGACTTTTTCTTGAGTGAACTCATCGTGCGCAATCGCAAGTGCAGATTGAAAGCGTGGTGACTGCACCGTTCTATGGGGCGCGGTACCGCTGACCACTTTATCTTGCTGAACCTTCACATTGCTTTTCAATGTCGTGACTGCATCGAACAATTCAATGCTTTCAAGCGTCGACACTTTAGTGGTGTCTTTGATGCGCTCATCGATACCGACAATCAAAGTAGATAGGTCATTCTTGATGGTTTCAGGCTGCTTATCCGACTGAGTAATATCAAAGCGGTCGCCTTTTTCTAGGTGTGTGATGTCTTTGTTCATCTTCACTGCGCCCGTCACCATCTGCACATTGTGGTGTTGAGTTGGCGTGTCCGGTTTCACTTCACCTAGCAGTAAAGCTTGAGCACTGCGCGAGTTGTCTACCGCTTCATTACCTGAGTTTGGCTCGGCTTGAACACCATCGGCCACCGCATCCACTGACGCAGAAAACAGATCAGCGAACTCAGTTGGATTGGTGCTGAGGCTGCTCACTGCAGAGAACGCTTTGTTGATGGCGTGGTTAATGTCTTGAAGGCTTTCATCTTCAAGCTTTAAGCGGTTGGTGATGTCGACCAACACGTTCAGTGCGTTGATGGCATCATTTTGAACCCGGTGAATGTTCGATACATCCAAGCCTTTAACTTGTTTCACGAAAGAACGCTTCGATAAGTTCTCGACCATGTTGGCCTGCGTTTTTGTGCGAGCGGAAGTCGGTGCAGTGATGGAAGGGGAAGAGCCAGCGCGAGCAAACTTCAGGCTCAGCGTGACCAAGCCTTTTTTGGTACTGATGCTTTGCGATACGTCTTCAAAGACAAGCGGCAGTTCACCCAACCAAGGATGCTCTAGTTCGCCTGTTGGTGTTGCTTCTAGGTTTTCAATGAGGGCATTGGCATCGGCCAGAGAACTTGAGCCCACAAACACCGCTTCAATCGTGTAGGTACGGGCTTTCGTTCCCATAACTTTGATGTGTGGTAGCTCTGCGTAGGGGATTTCGCTCACTTGCAAGCGCTTACCACCATCAAAGGCGATAGAGAGGATATTGAGCTTAAGCCCATTCCATCTAGCGTGCTTGTACTGTCGTTCCCACATCAAGAAGCCACCAACTACAGAAGAAAATCAGAATTAGGCAGCGAGAATAAAATTAGTGATGGAGTAGGGCGCTCAGGCCTTGTTCGGACTCACCCTCCCCTCCACACCAAAATTCCGCACTGCAATTATGCGATCTTAGAACCGCATTTCATTTCGGTAGTTGTATTGGAACACAGCCCCCGATGTATCTACATCGAGGGCTGTTTTAGATGGGGGATTTAGAGATCGTCTAAGATCGTTTTTGTACGTTTTTTAGAAAAAGGTGATCGTTAGGTTTTTACAGTCGATAGGCTTGAAGTAATAACGCATCCATGGCCGTTAATTTACGAGCGGCTAACGAAATGCGTTTACTTGATACGCCTGTTTTACGCGATGCTGATTCATAAGACCAGCCAGATTCAAACACTAGCTTTGCAGCTTCTCTGGTTTTCTCTGGCATCTCTCGTTCAGGTAGGATTTCTAGCAGCGCATCAAGGCGCTGCTTAGGGATGATATTCATCTGGCTTTAAATACCCGTAGTCTAGGCTTCTGGTTTAAGCGCTTGGTTGTTCCAGCTGCCCGAATATATCGATTTGGTTCAAATCGCCTTTGCAGAGTTCCGGTTGTAGCTCTGAACTTGGCTTCTGACCTGTTGGTTCAATGAAGTGCGAGAACGACGTATGAGCAACAAACACACTTCCGCAATTCAGGTTTAAACACTGGCAATAAAGTTCTCTCGTTTCAGAACTGATAGCGCGAGAGGTTGCGATACGCGTTTTAGTTTCACATTTCGGGCAGGTTACGAGCATTGTATTAATCCTTTCATGTCATGGTGTTGCAGCGCAGAAACTTCCGGCGCATTCATTTTTGCCATACATTCAAGCGAGTAGTGGCAAACGTTATGTTTTTCTAAAATGGATATACCTTCCGCCAGTTGTTCTAATTCTTGGCTTACTACACCATTTGAAATGGTAAAACTGTGACCACTAAACCCTGCAAATGTATTATCCAATTCATGACGAACTCCAATTAGCCGTTCGTTTTTACACACCCAACCCTCTCTCAATATTTTACCATCAATGTTCTTGTTAAGTTGATTATTAAGCCACTGTTCTTCATGCATCAGACCACGGTCAAGTATGATGATTGCGTTGTCATTTTGGTGTTTTAACTCTTGGATTATTTTAGCTACGATGACCTGAAGTTTTTGTTTGCTTGTCATTTTAGTTATTCTCCATCGTCATAAGCATTGCACTAAACACGGCTTGTTTTTCTCCACTAGGTAAAGCCTCAAAGTTCTTCGCCCATCGCTTAGCTTTTCTTTGAATACGTTGGCGATCAGTCGAGTCTTTACCTGCAAAAGAGTGGTAATGAACATCACCTGGCGTGAAGTTACACCACACTGTTTCGGTTCTTACGCCGCCACGCGTCATAGCTTGAAAATCCACACTCCACCAATCTGTTAATAGGTCATCGTATATTTCATTTTTATAACCAGAAACCATCACAAAGCAGGGTAGTGAATCGAGCATTTCAAGTAATCGTCTATGATCATCATCGGTCAATTCATTTTCATATCGAGCTGAACTAGTTCGGGTAGAGTGAACATATGGGGGATCGCAGTAAACAACGGCTCTTCCACTTTGAGAAAAATCAAATGAGCTTAGAAAGTCGAATGCATCGGCTTGAAAAATATCAGCTGCAGTAAAGTCAGATTCGTCTATTGCTGAAGCGGAATTAAATCCATCGATACATGTTGAGTTAATATCAATACCAATCTGGTTAGCTGCTGGCGCTTTTCTCTTTAAGACAACTCCGGTTCCTAAGAACGCTTCAATGTAAGTGTCATGCGGTGGCATCAAATTAATAATGGTTTGATAAACACCACTTCCACCTTTTGAACCTAAATACCCCATAAACTCCACTTCACCTTAAATTCTCATCGTGTGGCCAACGTAGTTATAAATGACTATGCTCGAGCAAATTAAGGCTCTTGCTTTCTGGTACCACATAGTCATAAATAACTACACTCGATACGTTTAACCCAAAGGCCAGTTAAAAAGCATTTTCACACCGTCCATTAATATCCAAGCAAGCTGACCACCAAACTCGAATGCAAAGCCAAGAACGAAGGCGAACACTAAATATTGATTTAGCTGTTTAATCATTTTGAACCACCATTTTTATTACAAGTGATGTAATGCTCACTACCTACAGCGTAATATCCATCTTTTCCCAGTTTCGCTAAAATCATTGCTCTTTCACCGAATGAATAGCTGTCAGCATTCATTTGAAACACACCTATTTCAGAATTAACGACACCAACTTTTATTTCTTCAATCGCTAGATTAACAATACTAAGTTCACTAGCACTGACTAAACGTGAACGATTACCACGAGACATAACCTCATCCACGTATTGAATTGCGTTACCTTGGAATTCATCATCAATGATGGCTTGAACTGTCGAAGCTGCATCACTCGTTCCGTAAGCGTCTTGATAATCTTCAAGGCCAAGCCAACCATCTTTGTTACTGATTTCGACTTGGATATTTAACGTTAGTTTTCTTTCGCTCATTTCATCATTCCTCAAAAATAGGCCACTCATCAGACTCAACGATTTCTAAGTAATCAGCCCACGATTTACTCGGGCGCTTACTTACAGTGATGTCAGATAGATTTGGCTGTTGGTATTCGTGGTTTTCATCTTCTCCGGTTAGAGGTTCAGGCTGTTTAGCCTCGAAATCATCTAACCAGCTTAAATTTGGCTTGGGTTGGTACTCTTCAACGAGCTGAGCAGGGCGAACCGTGCCGCAGGGTAGGTGCTCCGCAGGGCGGATTCTTATGCTCGTTTCATCATCTATTCGAATTGAACTGCCTTGTTGCAGCGCGATTAGGGCTGAATCATCAATATTTGGCGGTAAACCACCACCTACTGAGTAAGGTTCTAATAATCGCTTAAGCTGATCGCTGACCTGTACTTTCTGCGATGGCGTACAGTTATTGACAGAACTCCGAGAGGAATCAGAGATTCCAGAAAGAGCAAGATCAAGAGCAGGAGCAAGAGCAGGAGCAAGAGCCCCCGCTTCAGCTTCTATCGTTTCCTTGGAAGTGACTTTTTTACCTTTTAACCTCCATGTAATCGGGTTTTCGCTTGGCTTATCAAACTCGTAAACTGTTTCGGTGTTCTTCTTAGTTTTCTTTGTGATAGTCCAGGTTCTTAAACGTGTTTTAACCAGATCACCAGAAGCGATAACCCCCTCTATTTTACGGACGTCTTCACCGTGCGGAGAGGCAAACGGCAACACTTCATAAGAGTTAGTAATAAGTAAATCTTCACGCTTAACGAATGGGCCACCTTGTCCCATGATGTACCCTTTCCAGTCACCTTGGTCGGCTGACTTCATCGTTTCAGATACACTCGCATCGTCAGTGCTCATTCGTGCTTCGTAATTATTTGAAATAACCTCAAGCAGCTCCGCATTCTTCATTTTACGAGCGGGCTTAAACGGACCAACTAACTGGTAATGAGACATTAAATAGATATTGATGAGGTCTTCACGTTGCTGGTTAAAAACGTATTCCATGAACGCTTTTTTGTTCTGATTCGCTAAGCGGCGCAATTCGCGATAAGTGGTAACGGGGGCACCACCAAAGAATTGGAATTGACGAATACCCCAACGGCTCTTCCAAGCGTTAACGTTTTTAGCCATAGCTTGAACAGACTTACCCGTTTCGTCTGAAACTTCCCCATCCATTGCAAAACCATCAATATTTTTAGATATGTATTTAGCGATATAGCCTGTTGCCGTACCTTTCTCTGGGTCTATCAGCCCAAAGTCACAACGAGGGCGATAATTAAAAGGACCTTGAATAGATCGCTTCTTGGCTGCACGTTTTTCATTGCGATCAAAGAAAGGGTAAAGCTCTTCTTTATCTTCCTTAATCGCATAGCTAATAAACACGTCGCGCACTTTCGCTACATGTTCAGGTTGAACCCAAATCAACAAATGCCAGTGTGGCGTACCATCATGATGTGGCTCGGCTACACGAATACCGAACCAACGAATTTCATCACGGCCTAGCTTGGCGCGAATTCGTTGCCAAACATTATTCAAATACTCTTGAGCACCACGAGGGCTAGCCCCGTTCCAATGCGGAATAAAACTGCCTTTCTTGTAGTGATTATGAAAAACGGAGGGAGTGGTAAGGGTTAAAAACAAGCCTTGAAGCTCAAGCATATTGCCGACATCTTCACAGCCACGGCATCGAGTCATTAGCTCATGACGGCGAATAGCAGGGTTAGATACGCTTTTTAAAACCGTGTCAGACAGTTCAGCTTCTTCACCCGTTTCTTCATCTTTCAATAAACGCTGTTGAAGTGCTTCCCAGTTTTTCTTTTGTGTCTCTTGATGTTCTCGAATGCAATCCCATGACGCATAAGGTGAAGCCTTAGCCGACACTTGCCCCATGGCAATGGCTAGGTGTTCACGCATGATCTTACGAATAGATTTAAGGCGGCCAAACCACCACTTTTCGCAAACCATCTTTGATATGTCAGTGATTGCGCTTTCTGCAGTTTGCTCTTTATATTTACGCGGTGGGGTAATGCCAAGCTCACGAACTAACGTTGCAACATCTTCATAAATCGAGGGAAGAGCTTCGTCTAATTGCTCTTCGGTTTCTTTACCATGTTGAACTCCAATTAACTGCGCACGTTTATTCATGATATTAGAAATAGTGAAAGCCATATCACGCAGCTCATCGAGTTCTAATTCAGCAAGGATTCGAACTTTGACCTGCTTTTTTTGCTTAGTCTTTTGCTTTTCTGATAAATCAAAATCAAAGCCCAATTGATATTTATTAGATGTAAAGATGCTTACGTTAGAATTGAACTGTTCTTCGTCGTCTAATTCGTCGAGTCTTTTTCTAAGGGAAGCAACTTTTTTCGAATCCGGTAGGTGTTTATAGCTATCCATAACAAGCTTCACGCGCTCACTTGCTGGGCGCATCTTTTCGCGAATGTATGAATTAGCCGCTTGAGCGCCTTGCTCTTTATGAGTCTCGATATAGCGCTTAGCAAAATACTTAGTTAAGTAACTTGGGAGGTCGGCAAAATACTCAGACAGCCACTCGGCATCCTCTGGGGTTTTATTTACCGAATAAAGCATGCGCTCTATTAGTGTTTGATTTTCTGGCTCTACGTGAGGTGGTTGATATCCGCTAGGTACGCAAGCAAGCCCTTCATCTATGGCAGGGAAAGGGCATAACCAAAAGCGATTTAATGGTTTAACAGGTTGATAGTAAGTCACTAACAGTCATCCATAAAATCAGCAGGGTTGCGTGTGATTTTTAATTGAACTTGAATAGATTCATCACCAGAGAGCAAAGTACCCAACAGCACTTCATTATCCGGGTGATCACCTTCGAGCATTTCTACTAATAGGGTTTCAATATAATCAGGTGCTTCAGCCGCAACTTTCAGAGCTTCACTCATAGCTGAACTCCCAACACTGAAGCCCAGTGACTAGACATAGCATCAGGCTTTTTAATACCGACTTGATTTGCTTTTCGATGCTCTTCGCTCATGCCTGTTTTCTGTTTAGGCATTTCAATGGCTTCTTTTAAAGTCATCCCTTCAGACAAGCGACCGTATAAAGTAGCCTCCGAAATTCCAACCGACTTAGAAATAGCTCGAATCCCCTTTTGCCCTTTGTACTCATATTTGACTTGAGCAAGCTGAGCGCAACGAGGCATTGTTACTGCTTGTTCAATATCAAAGCCTCGCTGTAAACGCTTCAATAAAGTGGAGTAGTTAACACCGAACATTTCAGCAATGGCTTTCACGCCTTTACAGCCTTGGTATTCACATTGGTGTGTCATAACCCTGCTAGCTCCTGCGTATCCATAATCATATGACCGCCAGTGTGATTACCTTTGATAATCACGCCTTTCAAAACGTGATGGCATTTGAACAGCTCGCAAGCCGTATCAATCGCGGGCTCTAGCGATTCAAACTCACCAAGTAACACGTTCTTCACTTCGTTGGTTTCATCATGGCGAACAACACCGCCACCGTTATTAAGTGCAACTGCTACATAACTCAGCATCAACCAGCCTCCACAGTTGGGTAGCCGTGAATAGGCTCACAGTCACGCCACCACATTTGCATAGTTGCGTTTTGGCTAGTGCTTTTGGTGCAGGCAGAAACAAAGAAGAGTGCGCGAATTGCGCCTAAAGCTTGAAGCTCGGCAGATAAGTCATTGGCTGTGTTGTAAACCACAACCCAGAAAACCCACCAAGCAGTGATGAAGTCTTCAAGGCATAGCCCTTGCTCAGTGCCGTTCACGTTCACCAACATGGCACGAGTAGAATCAAGTTGAAGCATTATGCCTTGGCTTGAATCAACGCTATTGAATACACGAACGAACTGCTCAATTTTGCGAGAGGTAAAGCCTTCACCACGAAGGCCGTGCTCTAAATCTTTTCGGAATACGGTAATGATGCTCATGCTTACTTCTCCACCGCTTCTAAACAAAACTGCTCAAATTGATATAACGCTTCATCATCAAAGTGGCCTAAGTCACGTAGGCCAAGCATTTCAAGGAACAGGTAGCGGTTACTCATATCTAAGTTCGCCCAATGGTGAAGTTGTGAAACCTGCTCAATTGAACCGTTGCGATACCAGCTTGGGAATGAATGACCAAAGAACACACGAGCACGATCACCAGTCATTGCTTCTTTGATATCGGCCAAAACATCTTCTTGTGCTCGGTGGGTTGCGATAGGTTCTTGCTTCTTTGCGATAGCATCGAGTTGAATCAGAATGTTTTCTTGTTGCTCTTGGTTAGCACTTTTAAAGCGCTCAACGATTTGTTCACATGATTGGTTGAACATATGGTTGTGGGCATTTTGATAACTCATTCTGTCACCTCAGCTTCTAAGGCAGCTTGTGTATCAACGGCATAGCTCGCCACCATATAAAATGTGCCCCAAATTTCAGAAACATACTTAGCCTGAAACTTCGCATCATCTAGCGCAGAATGATGAACACCTTCACGAACTAACGTTTCTTTGGGGTTGATACCTAAAATGTCACGGCCCATTCTCACAATGGTTCGCACATCAAGGTCATTCCAATGAATGAAATTAGGACGAATGCGAGTCGCTTTGAAAGAGTTCATTAGGATCACATTGTCAAAGCCTGCGCCATTGCCCCATAAACAGATATCTTTTGATTCACCTAAATCAGCTAACCATTGGTTAAACTCAAGTAAGGCATCTTTAAGCGAAGACTTTGGCGTTTCTTTTAGGAAGATTGCACGAGCTTCATCACCTTGTGATAACCACCAAGTTACGGTCGGTGCATCAATATCACTGTAATAGGCCGCGCTATTAAGGTTAATCACCTCTTCAAACTCAGCACCTAGCTGACCATTGCTAGGGTTAAAAACGACGGCGCCAATAGAAACAATCGCAGCATTGCTACCATTTCCCATTGTTTCTAGATCGAGCATTACGTGTGTTTTCATCATCAATTCCTCAGATTTTGGATATAAAAAACCCTCCCTCTTTAAATCAAAGAGGGATAAGGGTTGTAGGCAAAATGCCTAGTGGCTAGGTTGGCTTGGGTGTAACTCGGTTATGACCAGCGCGAAAGTACATCCTGCGCGTTGGCATCAATTCGGTTAATCTCACGTGAAAGGCGCTTTCGTTCTACGTTGCAATCACTCTTGGTGTACTGAGCTTGTAACTTTGCTCTACGTGAACGAAGTGGCTGCAATTGGCGTTCGCCAAGCTCTTTCCTTGTTCGCTCCAAAAACGTTAGGCCGCGTTCCTTTTGCTCGCGGTTCAAAGACCAACACGGCAAATCTGGGCATGGGTTTTCTAATGGTGGTATCGCTACGGGTGAATGTTCTACTGTTGCAACTGACATACAAAATTCCTCTAACTTAAGCCGGGGATTGGTGCACCGTTGGCAATAAAATCGACACCCATACTCAAGAACGGGGTTGCGCCAGTAGTGCGGTTTTCTAGGTCATTAATGAGCAGCACCAAGTTACTAATACCTGCTTGGGCTGTTTTAATAATTGAACTGCGTTCGGATAGAGGCAGGGCTCTTTTACTCGCGTTGTCTAATGCAAGTTGAGATATTTCACCTGCCACAATTGAATTGTCTAAAGCTCGCTTGATAAACGACTCTTCCTTCCCTTCTGGTATGTTGGCTGTCGCTAGCCCCAGTCGACGAAGTACCACTTCTAAAATCACGTAATCATTCGCAGCTTTAGAAATAGCCATCATTTCTGGTACAGAGAGAACATGTGGCTGCTCTTTGTTTAGCTTATTGCGTAGCAGCTTAGGGCATAGGCCAGAGGCTTGAGCAATAACACTGACTTTGTGCCTTGCTCGGAATATGGCGCAGGCCTCGTTGTACTCTTCTTGTGTGTTAGCTAAAAATGTACACATTGAACTATTCGCACTCATATCTAATACTTACCCTGTAGGAAGAGAAACGGAATGAATGGAATTAGTGCGTAGAATGCACTTCATCCCACTCTTCTTTTGCCTTGGCTTGTTGCTTTTCAATATGAGCAGCCAGTTCATCAACATTGATGAAGTAGTCGCCGTTTTTCTTACCAGTAAGACTAAAGGCAGGGATAGGAAAGGTATGTGCACGGATTCGCTCGTTAGCTGTTTTAATACGTAAGCCAAAGAACTCTTCACAGATTTCACTAACAGGAATGATTGGTTTGCCATAAGTTGCATGGAGCGCATATTTGATATTCATACATCACCTCATATAGAGACACGCCGAAAAGCGTGGTAAAGTAATTTACTGCAACCTAAAGCAAGTTAATTGACACTGAACTTCTTGGGTTGTCGTTATGTTTCGTTGATTTACTTTATTTTGCGTTCGTTGTCACTGGTTGTCAATGAGGGTTTGTGAGCTTTTTATGAAAGAATGGTTTCAGAGTTCGGATTTAATGGACTTACCTGGTATGCCAAGCACCAGAGCTGGCGTGTCTAGTCGTGCTAGAAGAGAGGACTGGAAGTCCCGTAAAGCAAGGGGAATGTCGCGTGGGCTTGAATACCACATCTCCAGTTTTAACGAGGAAGATCTAGCAGAACTACGAGAAAAGTTCGGCTCTGAAGTAATACCCGATAATGTGACCGAGCTCTCAAATGTGAAGGCCGTAAAATCGTTTTATCAGGCAGATGACTTGTGCGCTGTACCTGTTTATAACGTTTATGCGTCTTGCGGTTTTGGCGCTCAGAACGATGCGGAATACCAATTAAGAACAGAACTGTTGCCATGTTCACGCTTGAATCAGCATGGCTTAACAGAAAGCACCGCACGAATTGTTATTTGTCACGGTGACTCGATGGAAGACACATTGAGTAACGGTGATGAAGTGCTTGTCGATATCAGAGAACTTGAACACCCAGTAAATCATGGTGTGTATGTAGTACGTATTGGTAAGCATGTTTATATAAAGCGTTTGAAGTACGACATCATGGCAGAAGGCTACGAAGTCATTTCAGACAACAAAGATGAATATTCACCCTTTATTGTGAACGGAGAAAAACTCGAAGAGTTCGCAGTGATAGGGAAAGTAGTCACCACCGTCATGAAGGCGGTAATTTAGAAAAGCAAAGGCATCCGAAAGGGTGCCTTTTTTTTGGTATTGATAAAAATATAAAGAGAAAGGTATGTACGAATATAAGATGGTTCAGATTCCACCTAACATTGCTGTTGATATGAAAGACTCTCAAGGGGATGACGCAGCAAGGTATTTGGAGAATGTTGTTAACCAGTATGCGAGAGAAGGCTGGGAGTTTCATCGTGTTGACACTATTGGTGTTCAGATTCAGCCTGGTTGTATGGATGCACTTAAGGGAAGAAAAATGGAGAACGCTAGTTACTATGTAATTTCTTTCCGCAAAGAGGTTTGATGCTAGTTTACTTATCCATAAAGCTAATTGGTCTCTATCGATTGATTGCCCCTCATCGCTTAAGAGGGGCTTGTTTGTATAAGCCTACATGTTCTGAGTATGCGATTTTAGCGTTACAAAAATTCGGCTTTCTTAAAGGTTGGCGAATGGCCTTTAAAAGAATAGGTCGCTGTAAACAGCCGTTCGGGGGTATTGATTACCCATGATGATCGCAGCCCCAAATTCGAGGCTTGCTAAGCTTGAGCTGAATACTCTTATTCTAACTGAAGACGAGTTTAACCTTTTCTTAAAATCCGGTGTTTTACCACCACCTCCGAGCCTGGACGAGTATTAGAGTGTCAGATGAGAAAAATTGAACAGATCCACTCCCGTGAGCAAAGCTTGCAGCTACAAAAAAAGAACAGAAAGGTTGGCGCTTCCAGAGGCGTTAAGGCTCGTATTGGAGAATTTCTTTTTGGTAATCCCATTATTAAAGCTCCTCGAGAGATAGATCTCGTAGATGGAGATCGGAGCCAGATAGAACTGTTCTTTACCATGCTACGTGAAACGCTGGCTGATAACCCGAAATGTATATACCTGTCGTTTGAGTACACTACAATTTTTAAAGCTATGCCGATGCTAGTAATGTACTCCATCATTGATGATGCTAGAGAGGGGCTAGGTGTCACAACAAAAATTAACGTGATGTGGTCTAAACGTAGTGGTGACGTGAACACAATTATCAGAATAAGTGGAAACTTTTTGCCAGCTTCTAGTCGTGAGAAGTTAGTTGAAAGCTCTGATTACCTTCCTGTGATTATGGGAGATAATTCAAGAGCTATAGAGTTAAGTGGGAAGTTGGTCGACTACATTTTGGATAAGTATTTCCCTGAGGCTGATGCAGAAAAGGAACAACAAATATCATCTGCAATTCAAGAGACGATTGAGAACGTTGGGCGCCATGCATACCCCGATGTAGAAGATCACACTCAAAAACGTTGGTGGTTTGATTGCAACAGGATTCACGATAATCTTTATATCGTTATTTATGATAGAGGCATAGGCATACCTAGCTCACTGTCCAAAAATAATGCTGTATTCCTTGCTCGTATCAACGCTCTATATAACGAAAAGTATGTCGATGCTGTTGGGGAGGAAGCGACTTTAGATGACTTAACAAAACTGGAACGCTTAAAGACTTGGTTTAGCAGTAACTTGAACGATGGACAGTTAATTCGAGCGGCCATGCATATTGATGTGACGTCCACCGATTTGGCTAAGCACGGTCAAGGTAGTAAAAGTATTAAAGGGCTCATTACTAATGATGAAAATAGTTATCTGTTAATGTTCAGTAATTTAGGTTTTTATTGTTATAGTAAAGACAGAGAAGATACCGATCGTAGTATCAGAAACTATGAGCACACCATTCCTGGAACATTAATTCAATGGAGTATTTAAGGTGAATAACAAGCAGATAAAAGTCATAAACGACTTTCATAGCAAGCCTTATGGACGTTTTAAAACAGATGCTCCTGGCTGTGAATTTACTGCAGGCGAGGTATTTCGAGACGAACACCTTAGCCCAGCATTAAAAGAGTTCGACAATGTAACGGTTGATTTAACTGGGTATAATCGTTATGGGCGTTCATTCCTAGATGAGGCGTTTGGTGGCCTGATTCGAGAATGTGGTTTCACCAAGTCGGTTTTGGATAAAAAGCTTGTCTATGTACATGATGATTTAGCTTCTGTAATAGCTATTATTGATGAGCGCATTGAGAAGGCAGAACAAGATCGCTTAACGAGGTAGTATGAGCTATATGATTTATGTAGTCAGTTGGCTACTTGCTGTTTTCATACATTTAAACACGCTAAAACGAACTGCTCTTACAAATACTAAAGACGCCATCATTGAAGAGATATACTCACTATTAGATATTAATAAGAGCGACGATGAGACTCTTGTTAAAGAAACAACGTTCTCACATAAATTTGCTCGAATTGAAAGCAAGGTTAAAGAGTTTAATGGCATCTGCAAAAAAGATCTGATTGAAACTAGTCACGATGATTTTACCGAGTTATTTACCTTTGATATTGAGGATGGTAGTCAACAGATTCTAACAGCCAAATGCTACGATGCTGTTGACTATGTGGATAGGGTGTTTCATCGCCAAACGCAGAACCGCTCCTCGTTCTTTCATATGATTAGATACGAACTGGCTGGTACTGTATCTACTTTGGTAAGCCTGTATCTTATCGTGAAGTTTGTGTCCTGGTTATTTGGCGACAACATCTAATTTAAGCCCTGCTAATGCGGGGCTTTATTTTTATTCGCTAGGCATTGCTACAGATTTTTCATGCAGCTTATGCGGGAACAGCTGTGTGTATACTTGCCAAAGTATGTTTAGGTTTCGGTGACCAGTTACTTGAGCGACTTCTTCTATCGAGTAACCCAATTCAAAAAGCCTGCTTGCTCCTTCACGTCTTAAATCGTGGTAGCGCAAATCTTCTATTCCTAAACTATTACGTACTCGCTGAAACCCTGCCGAAACACTTCTAGGGTTATACGGGAATATCAGTTCGCCTCGTCGTTCTTGGCGTAAAACAATATCCATAGACTCACCAAGCAAAGGAACGATCAT
Organism: Vibrio sp. 10N.239.312.C11; assembly: GCF_041466065.1. NCBI lineage: Bacteria > Pseudomonadati > Pseudomonadota > Gammaproteobacteria > Vibrionales > Vibrionaceae > Vibrio > Vibrio sp. 10N.239.312.C11. The sequence goes on along the minus strand of NZ_JBFSRZ010000035.1, from coordinate 9,150 downwards.
GTGGTTACCTTCTTTTTTGCGTGGGTCTTTACGGTTGCGAACGATGACGGTTTTATTCTCTTCGTTTAAGTCTTCCCATCGAATAGCGCAAACTTCACCAATTCGCATACAGGTTAAAACGCTAAAGTCTAGAATGTCGGTAAATGGAATACGGGTTGGCCCATTACTGCGGTAGCTCTCACGCTCAAGCAACCCTTGTTTTAACTTCTCAAGTTCGCCTTCGGTTGGCCTTCTGGTACGCCTGTCCGATTTGCCGACTAACTTCATATCAATAAGCACTGGCACCGCCTCTTCAAAGACAGCGTAGTTCGCCTCGATGTTAAAAACAGGGTTCGCCTTTTTCATCACTGAACGTAGATAAGCAATATCATGATAAATGGTTACTGGCTTAGCGCCTGCACCTTTTCTATCTTTACAGTGTTTAATGAGATCGGCAGTCGTTAAGCTGTTGGTTTGCACATTTGCGATATTGCAATCACGAAGCATTTTTATGACGTATTGCTTAGTGCGCCCTGTGTTGTCCCACAAATCACGCTCAGCGATAAATAAGTCAAGCAGCTCCGAAATAGTCGTAGCACGTTGAGATTTAAAGCCTTTGGCCTCTATCTCACTAACTTGATTCTTTGCCCAAGCAGTAGCTATCGCTTTTTTCTTATGTGTTTTGGCAAATCGGTGTACAATTCGCCCATTATTTTTGACAGTAATTGTCGCTTTATATCGCTTCTCGCCACTGGTGAGCGTCCGAGTTTGAATGCTAAAAGAAGCCATAGTTATCCCCGTAAAGGCGTACCGACTAGGTGAATTAAAGGTGTACTATAGGTGTACCACGAACGGCAAAACTAAGCAATTTAACGCAAAGCGCAGTAAAACAGAGTTTGAGCAAACCCTTTATGAACCTAGATAAATCAACGAACCCCAATAAATTCAAGGCTAACCGTTTTAGCGTTGCTCCGATGCTCGATTGGACTGACCGCCACTGTCGTTACTTTCACCGTTTGCTATCTCAGCAGACGCTTCTGTACACGGAAATGGTCACAACTGGTGCGATCTTACATGGTAAGGGCGACTTTCTAGAGTATAACGAGCAAGAACACCCATTAGCACTTCAGCTTGGTGGTTCAAACCCGGTTGACTTGGCGGCTTGTGCCAAGCTTGCTGGTGAGCGTGGCTACGATGAAGTAAACCTAAACGTAGGTTGCCCTTCAGACCGAGTTCAGAATGGGCGCTTTGGTGCTTGCCTAATGGCTGAGCCTGAGCTGGTGGCAGATTGTGTGTCAGCGATGAAAGAAGTCACGGATATTCCAATTACGGTGAAAACGCGTATTGGTATCGACGACCAAGACTCTTACGAGTTTCTGACTAAGTTTGTTTCTACTGTTTCTGAAAAGGGCGGTTGTGAGCAATTTACTATCCATGCGCGTAAGGCGTGGTTGAGTGGCCTTAGCCCGAAAGAGAACCGTGAGATCCCACCGCTAGATTACGATCGTGCGTACCAAATCAAGAAAGACTTCTCAGATCTTGTGATTGCGGTAAATGGTGGTATCACAACATTAGAACAGACTAAAGAACACTTGCAGCACCTTGATGGTGTGATGATCGGTCGTGAGGCATACCATAGCCCGTTTATCTTGGCTGAAGTTGATCAGCAGATTTTCGGTTTAGACACGCCAATCAAGAAGCGTTCACAAGTGGTTGAAGAGATGTACCCGTACATTGAGCGTCAGCTTTCGAATGGAGCGAGCCTTGGTCATATCTCTCGTCACATGCTTGGTTTGTTCCAAAGCATGCCGGGCGCAAGACAATGGCGTCGTTACATCAGTGAGAATGCACATAAGAAAGGCGCGGGCATTGAGGTGATTCAGACGGCATTGGCTAAGATCCCTAAAGAGCTAAACGTATAGACACCCTCAAGATTAAAGCAAAAGCCAAAAGCTAAGAATTAAAAGTTAGAAGCTTAAGGTTTAAATAATAAGGCTAAATTCGCCATTAGAGGCTAAATTTACCATTGTGAGCTTCCGAAAAGCCACGCATGAAGATGTGTGGCTTTTTATTTGCCTGATAAATAAGGAGTTTGTGGTTGTAGCTAACTTGGTATGGAAGCTGCAATGTTAGAAAGTAGGAAAGATAGGTCATGAACTCATTAGGGAGACCATTATGTTTGAATTAATCTTTGTTCTTATTTTCGTCGCAACTTTACTCGTTACTGGTATTACGTTTATGACGGTACTAGCGGCAACCGGAATCGCGTTAGCGGTCATGCTGGTCTTGGGTATGATGGGCGTTGTGTTTAAACTGCTGCCTTGGCTGATCGTGATTGCAGTGGGTGTGTGGTTTTTCAAAAACTATGTACACAGCTCTAACCAAAGACGTTATTAAGGTCATCGTGTCGTCAAATCTTTACTCGTCAGCGGTTTATCGTTTTAGAATTTAAGATGTGTGGTAGAATTTTCCCCAATAATCTATGAATGTGCATACAATTAGCACAACGATATGGAATTGGAGCTATCTCAAATGAATAAAATGCCATTAATTGCTTTAGTGGGAATGCTTTCTTTAAGCTCGGCAGTGTCCGCTGAAGAAGAGTTTTCTTACACGACTAAGATCGGTGCTGATATGTGGTGGGGAAGTACAAAGCTGAATGAAGCTAGGTCGAGTGACTCAAACTCACCTTCGTTGTATTTCGCATTTGAGCATAATGCCCCTAAGCTGCCAAATGCGAGTTTCCGCTACTCTACTGTTGATACAACATTGTTAGCGTTTGATAAGTATGACTACACGTTCTACTACACAATGTTGGATCACAAGTTGATGAACTTCGATGCGGGTGTGACATTTACTCAGTATGCAAACTCACATTACAAAGATCCGTACAGTTCGAAAACGACAAGTTTTGATGAGTTTACCTGGAGCTTCTACGGTAACGCAGAAATCAATGTCCCTAATACTCAGCTTGATATCATTGGTACGATGGAATTTGGTGATAGCAACGGTATTAAGAGTACCGATTTGATGGCGGGGGTTCAGTACCGTATTCCAGTGGCAGATACTGAAATAGCACTTCGTGGTGGCTATCGTGTGATCGACCTTGATTCGGACAAATTCTTCTCTTCAGAGCTGAACAAACCTCTTGAGACAGACAAAGAACCTGATCCGTTAGATGACCCAAAGCCAGGGCCACCTAAATCGTTTGTTATGGTTGATGGTTGGTTTGCTGGCGTAGAAGTACGCTTTTAGGCAATTAAAACGAATCTAGAACGAAATTTAAGAACGTCACTTTATTAAGTGGCGTTTTTTTATATCTATTGGTTATCCCCAAGCATCTTGAAGTTACTTGGGTATATACTTTTCTGGAATTAGTTAGCACATTCATCACTTTCGACCATCCTTAATACAGAGACCTAATTAGCGTCTATTCTTATAAGGTCTATGTTGTGAGGTCAAAGCAAGGGATGGAATATGACACTCAATGAATTACGAAATTTATATCGAGAAAATCTGTTGGTTGAAGCGATCATAGAGCCCTCAATTCAAGAGGGGTCTTGGGTTGTGGAGTTTCGCCATATGGGCGGTGGCTTTGTTTTGCTTACTGATGTTCATGGTGAAGAGTGTCATTACGCGGATTTAGACCTAGCATCTAAGTCGGCAATGGCGGTTGGCTTTCAACAAGTTCGTATTGAAAACCAGTAACTCAATTGACGTTTCAATCGGTTTTTACTTCCAAAAAGTTATAAAACATACTTTTCTATTCTTTCTTGTTATTAAAAGGAGTGGTTAATCTATCGTCACGCAATGATTAGGGATGTCGTGACCATGTCTTTAAATAAGAAAGAGTCTTCACAAAATAATAATGCACAGTCTGGGGCTACTGAGTTACCTGGGCTAGCAGCACCACTTAATGACCAACAATTGGGTCATCTTCAGCAAACTGTTTCTGAATTATCTTCTCAACAACTGGCATGGGTCAGTGGTTACCTTTGGGGTGTGAGCCAAACTCAGCCTGTGGGTGCCGCCGCGCCAATCGCTCAAGCAGCCGCTGCAGTAGCCGCAAAACCTGCGGGTAAGCTCAGCATTATCTTCGCTTCTCAAACCGGTAATGCGAAAGGTGTCGCTGAATCGCTTGAGGCAGAAGCGAAAGCCTTAGGGATTGCTGTCGAGCTTTTTGATGCAAGTGATTATAAAGGTAAGAACCTAGCCAAAGAGACACACGTCATTTTTGTAGCTTCAACCAATGGTGAGGGCGAAGCCCCTGATAACGCCATTGAGTTGCATGAATTCCTTCAATCGAAGAAAGCGCCAAAATTATCGAATCTACAATACGGTGTGATCGGTTTAGGCGACTCAAGCTATGAGTTCTTCTGCCAAACGGCTAAAGACTTCGATAACTTCCTCGCTAAGCTTGGTGCTAAATCGTTTGTCGACCGTCTTGATTGTGATGTTGATTACGAAGAGTCAGCAACGGAATGGCGTGCTAAAGCATTAGAGCAAGTAAAAGAGACGCTATCGACAGGCACTGAAGCCGATGTGGTTCAATTACCAGTAGGTCAAGCGGCTGCCGGTCATTCGCAATACACCAAACAAAACCCATACACCGCGACACTATTAACGAGCCAAAAGATCACAGGTCGTGATTCGGGCAAAGATGTTCGTCATATCGAGATTGATCTTGATGAGTCGGGTATTACTTACCAACCGGGTGATGCGCTAGGTGTATGGTTTGAAAATAGTTCAGAACTCGCAAATCAGATTCTTTCTAAGGTTGGGCTGTCTGGTATCGAGAGTGTCGATGTCGATGGTGACAACTTGTCTGTGCATAGCGCACTCGTCAGCAAATTCGAGATTACCTCTTCAAACCCTCAGCTTGTGACTAAGTTTGCTGAGCTATCGGGCAGCAAGAAGTTAATCAAGCTGGTGGAAGATAAAGACAAGCTTCGTGAATACGCGGGTAATACTCAAGTTGTCGATGTTTTAGCTGAGAAGAAAACCAAGCTATCGGCTGATGAATTGATTGGCCTACTACGTAAGTTAACTCCACGTCTCTACTCTATTGCGTCAAGCCAAGCAGAAGTAGATGAAGAAGTTCACTTGACGGTTGGTCTGGTTGAATACCAAAAGGGCGATGAATCTCGTCTGGGTGGCGCTTCAAGTTTCTTAGCTCAACGCCTTGAAGAAGGTGGTGAAGTGAAGGTGTTTGTAGAGAACAACAATAACTTCAAACTGCCGCAAGACGACAACACACCAATCATCATGGTTGGCCCGGGTACAGGTATCGCACCTTTCCGTAGTTTTGTTCAAGAGCGTGAAAACAATGACGCTGAAGGTAAAAGCTGGTTGTTCTTTGGTGACCGTACCTTTACTCAAGATTTCTTATATCAAGTTGAATGGCAGAGGTATCTTAAATCTGGTGCATTAACTAAGCTTGATGTTGCTTTTAGTCGTGATCAAAAAGAAAAGGTTTATGTTCAAGACCGATTAATTGAGCAGGCAGAGCAGGTTTGGCAATGGCTTCAAGAGGGCGCGTACCTCTATGTATGTGGCGATGCAACTCGAATGGCAAAAGATGTCCATGAAGCGTTGGTTACGATAGCGGAAAAACATGGCAATCAGAGCCGCGAACAAGCTGAACAATATATTAATGATTTACGTAAAGCGAAACGTTACCAAAGGGATGTGTACTAATGAGCAAGCAAGTAATAGAGCAAGAAGTGCTAGGTCAAGTACTGGGACCTTTGGCTGACAATGAACGTCTGAAGCGTGAAAGTAAAAATCTTCGCGGTACGATTGAACAAGATCTCCAAGATAGAATTACGGGTGGCTTTACTGCCGATAACTTTCAGTTGATTCGTTTCCACGGTATGTACCAACAAGACGACCGTGATATTCGTAATGAACGTACCAAGCAAAAGCTAGAACCTTTACATAACGTAATGCTTCGTGCGCGTATGCCAGGCGGCATCATCACTCCTAAGCAGTGGTTAGCGATTGATAAATTCGCAGATGAAAGCACCTCTTATGGTTCTATCCGTCTTACAACTCGTCAAACTTTCCAGTTCCATGGTGTGTTGAAGCCGAACATTAAGTTAATGCACCAAACACTAAACAGTATTGGTATTGATTCAATCGCTACTGCGGGTGACGTAAACCGAAATGTTTTGTGTACCACAAACCCGGTTGAGTCCGAGCTGCACCAAGAAGCTTATGAGTGGGCGAAAAAGATCAGTGAACACCTATTACCTAAAACTCGTGCTTATGCTGAGATCTGGTTAGATGGTGAAAAGCTCGCAACAACAGATGAAGAACCTATCTTAGGTAGTAACTACTTACCACGTAAGTTCAAGACGACGGTTGTAATTCCTCCGCAAAATGACGTAGATGTTCATGCTAACGATCTTAACTTTATCGCGATTGCTAAAGACGGAAAGCTGGTGGGCTTTAACGTATTAGTGGGCGGTGGTCTTGCAATGACGCACGGCGATACTTCTACTTATGCACGTAAAGCTGACGACTTTGGTTTTGTTCCATTAGAGAAAACGTTAGATGTCGCCGCTGCGGTGGTAACGACTCAGCGTGATTGGGGTAACCGTTCGAACCGTAAGAATGCCAAAACCAAATACACACTAGACCGAGTTGGTATTGATGTATTCAAAGCAGAAGTAGAAAAACGTGCAGGCGTTGAGTTTTCTGAAAGCCGTCCTTATGAGTTTACTGGCCGTGGCGATCGTATCGGTTGGGCGGAAGGCATTGATGGTAAGCACCATTTAGCGTTATTCATCGAAAATGGTCGTTTACTTGATTTTCCGGGTAAAGCGCTGAAAACAGGTGTTGCTGAAATAGCGAAGATCCACAAAGGTGACTTCCGCATGACAGCGAACCAAAATCTCATTGTTACAGGTGTACCTAAGAGCCAAAAGGCACAAATTGAAAAGCTGGCACGTCAATACGGTCTGATGGATGATGCGGTTTCAGAACAGCGCAAGAACTCAATGGCGTGTGTGGCATTCCCAACATGTCCGTTAGCAATGGCAGAAGCCGAACGTTTTCTTCCTGAGTTTGTAACGGATGTTGAAGACATTCTGAAGAAACACGGATTACCAGAAGAAGATAACATCATCCTTCGCATTACAGGCTGTCCAAACGGCTGTGGTCGTGCAATGTTGGCTGAACTTGGTTTAGTCGGCAAGGCTCCAGGGCGTTACAACATGCACTTAGGTGGCAACAAAGCCGGAACTCGTATTCCTAAAATGTATAAAGAGAACATCACGTCAGCTCAGATTTTAGAAGAGATTGATTCGCTGGTGGGGCGTTGGGCTACGGAACGAACGGATAATGAAGGGTTCGGTGATTTTACAATCCGAGCTGGCATCATCGAAGAGGTGATCATTTCAAAGAGGGATCTGCATGCATAATTCTGTCGCTTCAAAATTGAAGTTAGCAGAGCTACTCGCATTGACTAAGACGGAGCAGATACTTCGTCTTGGACAAATTAATGCTGAGTTAGAACAGCTAACCGCATTAGAAAGAGTGAAGTGGGCTCTAGAAAACTTAGAAGGAACACATGTGGTGTCTTCTAGTTTCGGAATCCAAGCAGCATTGATGCTGCACTTAGTGACTCAAGCCAAATCCGATATTCCAGTTATTCTGACAGACACCGGGTACCTATTCCCAGAAACGTATCGCTTTATAGATGAGTTAAGTCAGAAGTTGACTCTAAACCTTCAAGTCTTTCGCGCACAACAGAGCTCTAATTGGCAAGAAGCGCAATATGGCAAACTTTGGGATCAAGGTATAGAAGGGATAGAGAAGTACAACAAACTTAATAAAGTTGAACCGATGAGAAGAGCGCTGGATGAACTAGAGGCTGGCACTTGGTTTTCAGGGTTGCGAAGAGAGCAATCTCAATCGCGCGCAAACTTGCCGATCTTATCTATCCAAAATGGTGTGTTTAAGTTCTTGCCAGTAATTGATTGGACAAATAAAGATGTTCACTATTACTTGGAAGAGCATGGCCTTAGTTACCATCCACTTCGCGAGCAGGGGTACCTTTCTGTTGGAGATACTCATACGACTAAGAAATGGGAACCGGGTATGACTGAAGAAGAAACCCGTTTCAATGGTCTAAAACGAGAATGTGGTCTCCATGAAGACGATGGAGAGCAATATGGTTCTGGGATTTAGACCCATTGCCATTTAAAAAGCTGCCTCAAGGCAGCTTTTTTAGTTTCTAGGGGATAAAATTAAAGCGATTGTGGATAAGTCTGTGGTTATTATGTAGGTACTTTGTAGTTAAACTTGCATAAATAAGGCTTTGGGTGTTTATCCATCATCTAACCGTTATTTTTGCAATTTTCGGTAATAAATACTTGCCAATGTGAGGAACATCTCTATAATGCCGCCTCACTGACACGGTAGACGCCACAAGGCTTCAGCGAAGAATGTTAGTAAGGCAACTATCTTTAAGCGATAATTCGCTTCTACTTTTAGAAAGTAGAAATTAATTTTCAAAAGTGTTTGACACTGAGAATTAAAACGCTAGAATGGCCGCCTCTTCCGAAGTGATGTAAGTCACAACGAAGAGAAGCTCTTTAACAATTTAAACCTATCAATCTGTGTGGGCACTCGTTGATGAATATCAAAACGTTTTATCGTTAGATAAAACAGATTCTTCGGAATCAAAATGATTTCAATGAACTGAGTGACCTGAGCTAGAAGTAGTTCGAATGCTTTTTGGTTTTGCTTTTTATTAAAAAGTGAAAACAACAAGCGGCACAGTCAATTCATTATCATTCTGTTGGAATGGTAATAGCTTTAGAATTACATGTTCATGTTTACATGAATATTAGTTTTGAAGTCAGTATTCGTTGAGTCACAAAATCTTAAATTGAAGAGTTTGATCATGGCTCAGATTGAACGCTGGCGGCAGGCCTAACACATGCAAGTCGAGCGGAAACGACACTAACAATCCTTCGGGTGCGTTAATGGGCGTCGAGCGGCGGACGGGTGAGTAATGCCTAGGAAATTGCCTTGATGTGGGGGATAACCATTGGAAACGATGGCTAATACCGCATAATGCCTACGGGCCAAAGAGGGGGACCTTCGGGCCTCTCGCGTCAAGATATGCCTAGGTGGGATTAGCTAGTTGGTGAGGTAATGGCT
>NZ_JBFSRZ010000034.1:0-52100 GCF_041466065.1 Vibrio sp. 10N.239.312.C11 | reverse complement strand
GGGGATTATCTGCTAACTGCAAGATCGTTCAAGTCTTCTTAAACGATCGGCATTAAACAGAAATGTTAGGGCTTTTTCGTGTCTAGTGTTTTGGTTTGCGACCAACGAGTCCCGGTGCCTGCAACCCCAGCCGTTCCGCCATTTATTAGAAAGCCTAGTCTTATGACTAGGCTTTCGTCGTTTCAGGGCTGTGAGTTTTTGTCTTCGACTACGATAATATCGCCACTGATTGAGAAGACTCGCTAGGAATAGTGAAGCTTTTTTCACTTAAATATCTAAAGTCAGTAGATAACTCTCAAGCTACCCCAAAAATATCACTCTCGACATACACCTACTCCCTAATGACGACTAGTATAAAAACAGTGATCGTTTATTTGGAATTGTTATGAGGTTATTTTGTACATTGGCTCTTATCTTTTGTTCGTTTGTTGTATCAGCAACCTCGTGGGAAAAAGAGAAAAGCCCAACAAGAAATTCAACCTCATCCATAGGTAGTTACGCTAATGGTTGTCTTGACGGGGCACAAGCCTTGCCAATTAATGGGCAAGGTTATCAGGTGATCCGCCCTCAGAGAGAGCGCTATTATGGCCATGCCGAGGCTATTCAGTTTATTGAAAGGTTAGGTGTCATTACAAGCGAACAACTCAACACTAACTTATTAGTTGGCGATATTTCGCTACCTAGAGGGGGACGCTTCTCATCTGGTCATTCAAGCCACCAGACTGGCTTGGATATTGATATATGGTTAAGGCTCACCGATGAGAGACTTTCCGAAAATGAACTCGCTGTTCCTAAGCCAATAAGCGTTGTCGATCTCACTAACTACAAATTGCGTGAATCGAATTGGACCGATGATCATTTTCAAGTGATTCGCTATGCAGCCAAAGATGAAAAAGTGGTGCGTATTTTTGTTCACCCAGTTATTAAGCACACCCTTTGTGAACAAGAAAACTCTGATGCCAATGGGAGAGCTTGGTTAGGTAAAATTAGGCCTTGGTGGGGACATCATTCTCATTTTCATGTTCGTTTAAAATGCCCTAAAGGCAGCTCAAACTGTATAGCTCAAGCAAGCCCTCCTAAAGGTGATGGTTGTGGAGATGAACTTGCAAGTTGGGCTCCAGAGACCATTCCCGTTCCTCCACCTAAAAAAGTCGTTAAAAGTAAGAAAAAAAAGAGAGTTAAAGTGATGCCAAGTCAATGTTTGGCCTTGATATCAAATAAGTAATCCTCTTCATCGAGGATTTTTGCAGTGGTAATGCCACTGGTTTTCTCGACTCTAAAACTGGAGAAATATCACACTTTTGTCTAGAGTTTATAAACATGAGATTAAGAACATCGTTTGATATCAATAAAATCAATAATGATATCAGCAAGGGCGACGATGACGAATTTGACAAGGTTTGGTCAGGGATTGAGTGTTTTTTGGGGTGAAAGATGCGGCTTATACGCAGTATGCGAAATCAGAGTCTGATGCCCGTCGATAGATAATTCAAGGATAAGACTATGACTATGATTTGCGCAAAGGAATTTTCCGAATGGTTAAGACATAGGTTCAACGCTGAAAGCTCGGGTATTTCTATTTCAAGAGCTGATATCAATCAGCTAACTGGCAGACAACGTTTAGACCCTAGCTTCGTAAATGATGTTCATTATGAATTAATGCAGTATGGAATGGCATTTGTGACTGATACCAGTAGAGAAAACTTCTATCTTGTTCCGATAGCTCAGTCAATAAACTGGCGAGAACGACTCGAATATCAATTTGAGAAAGAGATGTTCTGCAACATATATCCCATTGAAAAATCGGGTTAAAAAAAAGGTTCAACTTGATGATTAAGTTGAACCTTTTATCTTTTAGGTCAAGCCTTGAATGATGACAAACTTTTCTAATAATTCGTCGTCAGTTTCAATATGGTTCGGGTCAGTAATGATACATTTTGTGATCGGACATACTGACTGACATGTTGGCTTCTCATAGTGACCTTTACACTCAGTACATAAATCAGGATCAATTTCGAAGATACTGTCACCCATAGTGATTGCGCCATTTGGGCATTCTGGGTCACACATATCGCAGTTTATGCACTTGTCAGTTATTAGTAGAGCCATTTATCTTTCCAAAGTAACCGTTATTTACCTGAAGCGTTACGTGTATCTTGGCCTGCGCTCAAGTTACGCATTAACAAACCAAATTCTAGATCAAGATCAGCAGGTACAGGAATAAATACGAAGTGACCGTTACCTTTTGCGTCGTCTACCGCTTCAGATTTACGGTTTTCCATAACTTCTAGTTTGAAAACAATGTTACCTTTCGGTGTCATCATTTCTAGGCTGTCACCAACTAGGAATTTGTTTTTCACTTCTACTTCAGCTAGGTCGCCACGGCGTTTACCTGTGAATTCACCAACAAACTGTTGAGTATCAGAGATAGAATAACCGTATTCGTAGTTTTGGTATGAATCGTGAGTGTGACGACGTAGGAAGCCTTCAGTGTAGCCTCGGTGAGCTAGGCTCTCTAGCGTACCCATTAGACTCTCATCAAATGGCTTACCTGCAACAGCATCGTCGATAGCTTTACGGTAAACCTGTGCTGTACGTGCACAGTAGTAGAAAGACTTAGTACGACCTTCGATTTTCAGAGAGTGAACGCCCATCTTAGTTAAACGCTCAACGTGTTGGATTGCGCGAAGATCTTTTGAGTTCATGATGTAAGTACCATGCTCATCTTCAAACGCTGCCATTTTCTCTTCTGGCTTGTGTGACTCAGAAAGCAACACGACTTCGTCTGTTGGCTTGCCAAGGCCTAGAGTGTTGTCTGGGCGTTCGTCTTGAACTTCAATACCTTGAGTTTCTACTTCTTGAATAGCAACACCTGTTGGGTTTGCTTCAACGATCTGACCATTTTCGTCTTCTTTCGCAGCTTCGGTCTTGTATTCCCAACGACAAGCGTTAGTACAAGTACCTTGGTTTGGATCGCGTTTGTTCATGTAGCCAGAAAGTAGGCAACGACCAGAGTAAGCCATGCATAGAGCACCGTGAACAAAGATTTCTAGCTCTGTTTCTGGGCAGTGTTCGCGAATCTCTTCGATTTCTTCAAGAGATAGCTCACGAGATAGGATCACACGCTCAACGCCTTGAGTTGACCAGAACTTAACGGTCGCCCAGTTTACTGCGTTTGCTTGAACTGAAAGGTGGATCGGCATTTCAGGGAATGATTCACGTACCATCATGATAAGACCTGGATCTGACATGATAAGTGCGTCTGGGCCCATCTCAACAACTGGCTTAAGGTCGCGGATAAATGTTTTTAATTTAGAGTTGTGTGGCTGAATGTTACATACAACATATAACTTTTTGCCTTGAGCATGAGCTTCATCGATACCGATTTGTAGGTTTTCGTGATTGAACTCGTTGTTACGAACACGAAGGCTGTAACGTGGCTGGCCTGCGTATACTGCATCTGCGCCATAGGCGAATGCGTAACGCATGTTTTTAAGGCTTCCTGCCGGTGATAATAGTTCAGGTACAAATGGTTTTTGTGTAGTCATTGCTTCGTTCTCTAATCTGATCTCAAGTCAGGTTGATACCACCAAGTGATATCAAAGGGGCGCAAATTTTACGCTAAAATGAGTTTGGTTGATAGCCCTAAAGATAACAATGGTATTGCGAAGAGTGTTGTTAGGTGTTGATAAGCGGGGTGGAGAAGAAAACAAGCTCAGATATCGTCGACACCTGAGCTCTAAATCGGAACAATTAAGCGTTAGGTTGAGTTAACCCGCCTAATGATTCAAATAGGTTTGGAAGGAAAACACTGAACTCCCCACATAGCAGTGAGAAATCTGCATCAAAGCGCGCTGCTTGATCTTCACGAGGAATATCGTCGTTCTCATCTTTTAGTTCATCACTGAATTTCAGGCGCTTGATGCTGCCATCTTCAGCAAGAATGAACTCAATGCGATCTTGCCAGTTGATCAAAAGCTTAGTCACAACTTTGTTGGCTTCAATGTGGTTCTTAATCTCATCAGCTTCTAGTTCTTGTTTCTTAACTCGAACAATACCGCCGTCTTCTTGGATTGATTTAAGCTCAGCTTCATCAAGCATGGTGATGCCTTTAGGCGTATCACCTGACTTAACCCATTCCGTTAACGTTGTTTCAATCGCTTGCTCTGGAATAGCTGGCACTACTGGCAAGCTACCCATTGTTTTACGTAGTAATGCTAGTACGTCTTCTGCTTTTTTGTAGCTGCTAGCATCAACAACAATAAAGCCTTCTTTCGGCATGATCAGCGCGTAAGTGAAGTTACTGCGGCTGAAAGCACGAGGAAGAAGATCGATGATGATGTCTTCTTTTAGGCTGTCTTTCTCTTTCTTTTTCAGAGGAGTACCAGACTCTGCTTCAAGCGTTTCTACTTTTGCATTCAATGAATCTTTGATCACAGAAGCTGGAAGCATTTTCTCTTCTTTCTTTGCACAGATGAGAATGCGGTTTTCTGATACGTGCGTCATCATATCGCCGTGTCTACCCATCGCGTTTACCCAACCAAATTTCTGTTTGTCTTGGCTACCACAAGGGGTAAAACGGAACTCTTCAAGTTGTTTCTCTAGCTGATCTGCGTTGAAGTCTATATCACGATTAAAGCGATAGACGAGGCAATTCTTAAACCACATAAATATTTCTCATACCTTTATCTGAAGACGCTCATCATAGGAGATTTCGATCCATTTGTCTTATACCTGCAATAGAAATTAAAAGTGAAATGTTTGAGACAGTTATATGAAAATTTGTTTTCAAAGGTCACAAAAGTGTCATAATTAAACCAGATAATGCAATGCGTTGATTAAATACTAAGGCTATTCAATTATGTCGAGAAGGATTCTGGTCGTTGAAGATGAAGCACCTATTCGTGAGATGCTGTGTTTTGTACTTGAACAAAAAGGCTACCAAGCAGTAGAGGCTGAAGATTACGATACAGCGGTAAACAAGCTATGTGAACCTTTCCCAGATCTAGTATTACTAGATTGGATGCTACCTGGTGGTAGCGGGATAAACTTTATCAAGCACATGAAGCGTGAAGAGTTAACTCGCAACATCCCAGTGGTGATGCTGACGGCTCGTGGCGAAGAAGAAGATAAGGTGCGTGGTTTAGAAGTGGGCGCTGATGATTACATCACCAAGCCATTTTCACCAAAAGAGCTCGTTGCTCGCCTGAAAGCGGTTATCCGCCGTGTAACGCCTACTGCACTAGAAGATGTGATTGATGTACAAGGCCTTAAGCTAGACCCTGTATCTCACCGCGTTACCGCAAGTGAAGGTCCAGTTGATATGGGCCCAACCGAATTCAAAATGCTGCATTTTTTTATGACTCACCAAGAGCGAGTATACAGTCGAGAGCAACTGCTCAATAACGTTTGGGGTACCAACGTTTACGTTGAAGATCGTACGGTTGATGTTCATATTCGACGTTTACGCAAAGCACTTGAATCTGCTGGTCATGACAAATTAATTCAAACGGTTCGCGGCGCAGGCTACCGTTTTTCTACAAAGGCTTAACGTGGCTTCACTGCCCAGTTTATGGAGTCCTGAATGGTTGAGAAGTTAACCTGGAAAAAGCTGGCTTGGGAGCTGGCTTTTTTTTACGCACCTTGGATTATAGTCGGATGGATATTCGGTTATTTACCTTGGTTATTGCTGGCTGCAACAGTATTACAGTTAGCATGGCATCTACACTATCAAATGCGTTTGTCTGCTTGGTTGTGGGATGAAAAGCGGTTAACACCCCCTTCAGGTTCTGGAAACTGGGAGTCTCTGTTTAATGGTATCTATCGTATGCAGCAGAGACAGCGTCGTAAGCGCAAAGAATTGACCAACCTTATCCGCCGTTTCAGAAACGGTGCTGAATCCCTTCCCGATGCCGTTGTGGTGTTTCGCGGTGAAGGCAATATTGTTTGGTGCAACAAGCTTGCTCAGTATTTACTGGGTTTTCGCTGGCCAGACGATTCAGGCCAACCCATCTCTAACTTGATCCGCACGCCGGACTTCATCAAGTACCTTAATAAACAAGATTTCTCAGAGCCGTTAGAGATGCCTTCGCCACTTAATGTGGAGCGCATGCTTGAGCTTCGTATCGTACCGTATACCGAGGGCGAACACCTCATGGTAGTACGTGATGTTACTCAGCTAAAACAGCTAGAAGGCATGCGTCGTAACTTTTTCGCTAACGTTTCTCACGAGCTACGCACTCCAATGACCGTACTTCAGGGCTATCTTGAAATGACGGAAGATCCAGACATGGTCGTTGGACCTATGTGGCCTAAGGCTCATGGTGTGATGACTGAGCAGTTAAATCGTATGAACAGTTTGGTCAATCAGCTTCTTACTCTTTCTAAGATAGAAGCGGCGCCAATGCATGAATTGGATGAAGTGGTGAATGTTCCGGCGATGTTGGAAGTTCTTGAAAAAGAAGCCGCTAGTCTCAGTGGAGAGCGAGAACACAAGCTGAAATTTGATATCGATAAGAGTTTACGCGTATTAGCGGATGAAGATCAGCTGAGAAGTGCAATATCGAATCTGGTTTACAATGCAGTGAAATACACGCCGCCTGGTGCGACCGTAAAGGTTCGTTGGTACCAAACCAGTCAAGGCGCGTGTTTGGATGTGTCAGACACTGGAGACGGTATCGAACCACAACACTTGCATCGACTTACGGAGCGTTTCTATCGTGTTGATAAAGCACGCTCACGCGATACTGGGGGCAGTGGCTTAGGGTTAGCGATTGTTAAACATGCGCTTAGTCACCATGATTCACATTTAGAAATTCAAAGTGAAGTGGGTGTTGGTAGCCGATTCCATTTCACGCTGCCTAGCCGATTGACAGTGTCATGAGTTCTTTAATACGCAGGATGCGTTTCCCCATCAGTTCATTATTAGCATTAGCTTTGGTTACCCCTGTTCATGCCGAGCAAAGTGTCGATTCTCTTCCTGATTATTCTAAGGTTCCGGGTATTTCTGGCAGCTTGTTGTCTGTCGGTTCCGATACCTTAGCGGGAATGACAACGTTATGGGTTGAAGAGTTTAAGTCTTACTACCCGAACGTGAATGCTCAAGTTCAGGCTTCTGGTTCATCCACTGCACCTCCTGCATTAACGGAAGGTACTGCTCACCTTGGGCCTATGAGTCGTCCAATGCGCCTACGAGAAGTGGAAGCGTTCGAAAGGGAGAATGGCTATAAGCCGACGGCGCTTCGAGTTGCTATCGATGCGATTGGTCTTTTTGTGCATCGTGATAACTCTATCGAGGGACTTAATTTTCGCGAAATTGACAGCATATTTTCAGAGACATTGCGCTGTGGCGCGACTAAGCCGCTAAACAATTGGCAAGATTTAGGTATCAGCCAGCCGTGGGCAAAACATAGATTCCAACTGTTCGGTCGTAATTCCGTTTCGGGAACCTACGGCTACTTCAAACAAAACGCATTATGTAGTGGCGACTTCAAGAACCGAGTCAATGAACAGCCAGGATCTGCGTCGGTTGTACAGTCGGTCGCTTCATCAATCAGCGGGATAGGGTACTCAGGTATTGGTTATCGAGTGGCTGGTGTTAAGTTAATTCCTATTGCTGAGCATGGTTCTGATTACGTAGAGCCTACTCGAGCGAATATTTTAAGCGGAGATTACCCTCTATCGCGCTTTCTCTATGTATATGTGAATAAACACCCAGATAAACCGCTTTCTCCTGTAGAGAGAGAGTTCCTCACTTTTGTATTCTCGAAGCAAGGGCAAGAACTGGTAGAGAAAGATGGCTATTTAGCGATACCGCCTGAGTTCGCAGAGCAAGAGTTGGCAAAAGTCGGGCTCTGATTGAGGCTAACACAAACTTAGAAAACAAACGTATGAACAGCTTGCTAAGTCGCAGGCTGTTTTTATTTTGACTGTTCGTTATTCTATCTTTAACGACCATCCAGCATTTTGCCAACGTTGTTGTTCTTCTTTGAGTTCATATTCAAGCAGTTGGTTTTGGGCCAACCAATCGCTGTTAGATCCTTTCAATCCCCAGTTATCCTCTTGTTCAATCGTTAGAGTCGTGTCTGGGACTAGTGCTTGATTTCTCTGACGATTGAGTAAGATAGCGAGTCTTAATATGCGAATTAGTAGCGTTATTTGTTGTGGAGAAAATAGAGACAGTTCCGGCAAGTCTTGCCGCTTAATCGCTTTTCTTTGGTGGCGAACCAATGTCGAGATAAGACGTTGTTGCTCAGTATTGAAACCGGGCATTGTCGTGTGCTTAAGCAGATAAGCCGAATGGCGGTGATAGCCGTGGAATGCGATGCTTTGCCCTACCTCATGAAGTAGTGCAGCCCAACCAACTAGATCATACAGCTCATTAGTGACCATAGTCGTTACTTGAGGCTGCACTTGTTTCAGTAATGCAAGGGCGAGTTCTTTGACTCTCTGGCCATGAGCTACGTCAACATGGTATCGAGAGACGAGCGTTTCGGCAGTTCTTGTTCGAACATCAATATCTTTAAACCTATCCTCCATGTCATAAAGAACGCCTTCTCTCAGGGCGCCATCAGAAAAATGTAACTCCTTTATGTCTAGCGTATCCATGGCTGCTGAAAGAATGATGACGCCAGCAGCAAACACCGGCTTTCTCTCATCACTTAAACCTGAAAGGTCTAAGGTTTTGGATGATGAAAACTCACATAAGTGATTTTTCAAATAGGACAGACGTTGCGGCGTAATGAGACCATCGGTAAAGCCTAAACCAATGAGTACCTCTTTTATTGACTTAGTCGTCCCTGATGAGCCAAAGGCGATTTCCCAAGGCGCCTTTGTATATTCTTCAATCAATGGCATCAATAGACGAGTAGCCGCGGTATAAGCATCTGAGAAGTGTTGTGAGGTTAGCTCTCCGTCAGCAAAGAAGTGTTGAGTGAAGCTGACGCATCCCATAGGTAAACTGCGCATAATTAGGGGCGTAAAGCCTTGCCCTGCGACGAGTTCCGTACTCCCTCCACCGATATCAATAACCAATTTAGATTCAGAAGCGGTTTGAGTGTGTTCTACACCGTTATAGATTATTCGAGCTTCTTCTTGACCTGAAATGATCTCTATTGGAAAAGGAAACAGTGGTTTGGCTTGCTCTAAGAAGTCTTGAGCGTTTTTGGCTTTTCTTAGGGTATGAGTCGCAACAACTCTTACATCATCAAGTTCAAAATCCGCTAGTCGTTCTGCGAACACTTTGAGGCACTCCAAGCCTCGCTCGATAGCACTTTCGGATAAGAAGTTAAACTCATCCAACCCATCACCTAATCTCACTTTCTGTTTGTGTCTGCTGACTAATTGCAGGTGTTGTTCGAATACTCGGGCAACCACCATATGAAAACTGTTCGAACCCAAGTCGATAGCGGCAATACATCGAGAATGTTTGTTATCAATTAGCGGCATGATTTCTTCTCTTGTTTGTACTTCTTGCGAGCAAGTTTCTCCATACGTTTAATATAGTGGTAAGTGGAGAGTTGTGACGTCGGGTAATCGAGTGGGTTTGTTGGAGCTTGTATGTAAGGATTGCTCATCGATTGGTCTAGCACTCGAGCTTTGTTGCTGTCATCGAAATGAAACTCGGTGATATCGATAATGGTTTGCTTGATCTTTGGATCTAAAATTGGAGTGGCGACTTCGATGCGGTGATCGAAGTTTCGTGTCATCCAGTCGGCAGAGGAGATATAGACTTTTGGATTACCAGCGTTACCAAAGATCATCACTCTTGGGTGTTCGAGAAAACGATCGACCACACTAACAATCTCAATCTGCTCACTGATGTTGGAGACTCCCGGTACGAGAGAGCACATACCACGAATGACCATTCTCACTTTTACATTGGCTTGGCTGGCCTGATAGAGCTTCTCAATGATCTCTCGGTCGACCAAATTGTTGAGTTTTAGAGTGATGCTTGCAGGCTTGCTCTCTATCGCGTTTTGTATTTCATTATCTATCAACTGATACAGGCGTTTTCTTGTATTCTTTGGTGACACAATCAGTTGTTTGAACTGTGATTTTTGATAAGGGTTTTCAATATACTTAAAGACTTGTCTCACCTCTTGGGTCAAATCTTCATTCGCAGTGAGCAGAGAAAAATCGGTATACACGCGCGCTGTTACTTCATGAAAGTTACCGGTGCCAATATGAGCGTAATGCGCCGTATGCTTGCCTTCTTTCCGTTTAATGAGCAGAAGCTTAGAGTGAATTTTCAAACTTGGGATGCCATGGATGACTTTTATACCGGCTTCTTGAAGTTTCTTGGTCCACTGAATATTGGCTTGTTCATCAAAGCGGGCTTGTAGCTCAACGACGACAGTTACTTTCTTACCATTGTGTGCAGCATCGATGATCGAGCTAAGGAGCTTTGAGCCTTCTGCAACACGGTAAACGTTTATTTTTATGGAGGTTACCTTCGGGTCAAAGGAGGCTTGCCTCACGAGTTCAGTGATGTGATTAAAGGTGTGATAAGGGTAATGCAACAAGATGTCACGAGCTTTGATCGCTTCGAAATAGTTTGGGTAGTGGCTGAAATGCGCACACTTAATCGCGGGAAGTGGGCGATTAACTAAATCACGCCTATTAAGGCTTGGAAATTCGCAGAAATGCTTGAAGTTATGATAGCGACCACCCGCAATGACACTGTCATAGTCAGACAGCTTAAGTCTGACTTGCAAGAAATTGAGCATTTCAGCTGGCATTTCTGACTCATAGATAAGGCGTATCGGTAGTGCCGTTAAGCGCTGTTCTAAACCTAAAGACATCGATTCTAATAGGTTACTTTCATTGTTCTCTTGAAGATCATAATCGGCATCACGCGTCATTTTTATCGCAAAACAACGTAATGAGTCATACTCAAAGAATCCTTTAAGCAAGTCATCTAAACAAAATCGAACTATATTATCTAACAAGATCAAAGTTGTACGCTGTGAACCAGAAGTGTCTGGTAACTTAACAAACCGAGGGAGGGCTTCTGATGGGATTTCGAGTAAGACATATTGAGAAGATGTCTCTCGCTCAATGTCGATGGCTAAGTAACTTTGCTCGTCTTTGATAATATTGAGCAACTGGCTATCTTCGTTCAAGAGAAACGGAGTTAAATGTGGCAGCACTTTTTTCTTAAAGTACTTTTTGATCCACTCACTCTGTTCTTCGCTGATTTGTTGTTCGTTGACCAGAAAAATACGATTGCGTGCCAGTTCCAATAGTAAGTCGCTATACAGCTCATGGAATTGAGCGTCGAGCTTACTTGCTTGGCTCTGCATTTGAGTTAGCAGGGTTTTCTGCGAGTTGGCAGGTAATTGAGGATCTTGAAGTAAGATCTTTCGTTTCACATCAGCAAATCGGACTTTGTAAAACTCATCGAGGTTTTTCGAGTAAATACCTAAAAAACGAACTCTTTCGATTAAGGGGACTGATTTGTCGGCTGCTTCTTGGAGCACTCTTTCGTTGAAGGATAACCAGCTAAGTTCTTTTGTGACATAGTCTTTTTCCATCGAGATGATAATCCTTGAGTGCTGGCTATAGAGCTGGTTACTTTAATTTAGAATGACAAGATTCACAAAATCTATGATCTTACTTTAAGAAATATGGTCAACAAACTTGTTATTAGTTTCAGTTGTTTAACGTAACTTGTAATATAATTGTCATCTAACGTACATATTATGTCAGTAGCTAAAAAAAGGTAGATAAACAGATGGCTTCAGCCCAATTTTCATTGAAAGAGCGCGACAAAAAAAGATGGTTGAAAGATCGTCTCGTCCGTTTTTCGGTGACATGTGGCGCGGTCAGTGTTCTAGCTGCTCTGGTGCTGATCTTTGTTTACTTAGCGATGGTCATTTTACCGGTATTTTCTGATACTGGTTTAGATACTGACCAAGCCGTGAAGACCGTAGCCATAGAAAAGCCTATCGCCTTATCCGTGGATGAATACGGTCAGCATGCGTTTACTATCGAAAAATCCGGCTTGGTGCAGTTTTGGGATTTAGAGTCTCAAAATACACATTCTTACTTTGAGCGTAATGTTTTAGCTAACCCCATCGCTTTTTCTCGAAATACCCCATCTGAAAACTGGTTTGCCTTTGCTGATAGCGCAAGCAACCTTACTTTTTTCTACCCTGAGTATAGTGCGCCTGTGCTGCAAAAGGGCAGTGAAGCCGAACCTAAAATTGAGCAAATCGATCTCCCGGAACCGTTTTTAAATGATGAATCATCAAACGGAACAACAATCGAAAAATTTGCGTTCTCTAAGAATGGACGTGGTATCACGGTTGCCGCTCAGCTAAGCGATCAACGAGTTTTGGTTAAGTGGTACCAGAGTGATCTTACTGGTCAGTATGTTTTTCAGAAGAGTCAATGGCTGTCGGATAAGTTGGGTTTACAGCAACAGTTGTTAGTCACGCCTGATGGCCAAACTTTATATCTTCGAGCACAATCGGATTTAGTTGTATTGAAGTTATCCGATAGCGGCTTCAATGTTCGTGAAGTGATTGATCTTAGCTTAAATGATGCGAAGCACTCGGTGAAAAGTATCGATTTACTGTCTGGAGCTTATTCACTGTTGGTTACGCATGAGGACGGACAGGTTTCTCAGTGGTTCGATGTACTCAAAGATGAAAAGCGTAGCCTGACCCATATTCGCGACTTCCAACTCGCCGAAGAGGTTCAGTTTATTCTGCCAGATACTTATAGAAAGGGTTTTTATAGTTTCTATCAGAATGGCACATTACAAAGCCACTATACGACCAGTGAAAAGCTGTCGCTGTTTGAGCGCGCATTTGATAAGTCACCACAATTAGCGGCTATGTCTGCTAACGAACTGCATTTGGCGACGCTGATTGATGGCACCATCAGCGTGGCTAAAGTTGATAACGAATATCCGCAAATATCATTCTCATCGCTTTGGCAAAAAGTCTGGTACGAAAGCTATCCTGAGCCACAATACGTTTGGCAATCAACGTCGGCGAACGATGACTTTGAAGAAAAATTCAGTTTAGTCCCTATCACATTCGGTACTATCAAAGCCGCTTTGTTTGCGATGATGTTTGCCGTGCCGGTTGCTGTGCTCGGAGCCATTTACACCGCATACTTCATGTCTCCACGAATGCGAAGAGTCGTGAAGCCGTCGATAGAACTGATGGAAGCTCTTCCGACCGTTATCATCGGATTCTTGGCTGGGCTTTGGTTTGCTCCCATTGTTGAAACGCATTTAACGGCCGTCTTCTCGTTAATGGTGCTATTACCACTGAGCACGCTACTGACTGGGCTTGTTTGGTTCTGTTTGCCAAAAATGGTGACGAGCCGTTTTACTAATGGTTGGCATGCTCTGATATTGATCCCGGTATTGGTGATTACTGTGATGGCAGTCTTTGCTGGTGAAAATGGTATGGAAGCCTTGTTGTTTGGTGGTGATATTCGTACCTTCTTGGCTAACTATGGCATCGACTTTGACCAACGGAATGCGCTGGTGGTTGGCTTCGCTATGGGCTTTGCTGTCATCCCGACAATTTTCACGATTGCAGAAGACGCTATTTTCTCTGTGCCAAAACATTTATCCGATGGCTCACTGGCGCTGGGCGCAACAGCGTGGCAGACCCTTATTTATGTGGTGTTATTGACGGCTAGCCCAGGTATCTTTTCTGCAATCATGATGGGGCTAGGACGAGCGGTTGGCGAGACTATGATTGTCTTGATGGCGACAGGTAACACCCCTATTCTTGACTGGAATATTTTGGAAGGGATGAGGACATTATCGGCAACAATTGCTGTCGAGTTACCAGAGTCCGAGGTGGGTGGTTCTCACTTCCGATTGTTGTTCTTAGCAGCACTCTTACTGTTTATTTTTACGTTCGCGGTGAACTCTGTCGCAGAGTGGGTTAGACAAAGACTGAGAGATAAATATCGTGCGCTGTAGTTTTAAAACTCTACCTCAATCTCTATCAATGGCTGTTCGCTGTTTGATTAGCGTATCTCACGAACTTGGCTCTTCCTTGGGTTCAGCACGTCAGAGCAAGGTCGTTCATAATGAATAAACTGAAGTCATTATTGTCTTGGATTAAATCAGGCTCTCCGTGGATATGGCTAACGGGTGGGGCGGTGAGCATCAGTATGCTTTCGGTTCTTGGCCTAATGCTGCTGATCGGCTGGAAGGGCTTAACCTATTTTTGGCCTGCTCCTTTGTACCAATGGCAAGTGGATTCCAAAGATGCATCGTTAGTTGTCGGCCTCGACGAAACGGTAGTAAAGCAAGATGTATTGATTGGCCAGTTATATGAACGAAAATACATCCCGATAGAGCAAGTCCCACAAGTACAAGACCTATTGTCGACTCAAAACCTGTCGACTGGGCTAATTCAGCGCTTAAGTATCAAAGTTGCCAACAGGGAGATTTATCCAGCGGACTTTGTTTCCATTTTGGATGTTAACTTACGTGAACCAACCACCCCACCTGACTGGGCTGTGATTGAGCGAAGTCGAGGTGGTTATTTCTTTGGTAAACCAGTGGGTTTTAAAACCACTTCTGGCACATTTGATTCGAACATAGACCAAAAGCTCGAGCAAGGCTTGGCGTTCGCTGATACGTTACGCAAAGAGACGTCGCGTGTTGTGAACCAAGAAATCCGCAATATCAGCTGGCAATTGGAAAACTTGCGTTTAGAAAAACGTAAGCTTGAACTCAATGAGTCAGTGAGCGATGAATACCTTAAAACCTATACTCAAACTAAATTGGAATTAAATCGCCAGTTGGCTGAAGCCGAAGTAAAGCTTGAGCATCTTAGAACACAGCTCAATGTCGAAAGCTTGTTGGTAGAAGATATGACAGGAGAGCAGGTTGAAATTTCGCTCAGTCATATTTTGGATTATTGGTACCCGAATAATATGTCTTATCTTGAAAAGGTTGGGCATTGGGGCAAACAAGTTTGGAAGTTCTTGTCGGAGAACCCACGAGACTCAAACTCTGAAGGCGGTGTGTTTCCTGCGATTTTTGGCACGGTACTGTTGGTTATTCTTATGTCGATTGTAGTAATGCCTCTTGGTGTGGTTGCTGCGATATATCTTCATGAATACGCAAAAAACAACGCACTAACACGTTTAATTCGTATCGCCGTAATTAACTTAGCGGGTGTACCGTCGATTGTGTATGGTGTCTTCGGCTTAGGATTCTTTGTGTATACCATCGGTGGTTCAATCGATTCTTTGTTTTACGCAGAACGGTTACCCGCTCCGACATTTGGTACGCCGGGTCTATTATGGTCCGCATTGACCTTGGCGGTATTAACATTACCCGTTGTTATTGTAACAACGGAAGAGGGCTTAACGCGTATCCCTAGCTCCGTGAGGCACGGTTCATTGGCGCTTGGCGCTACTCAATTTGAGACGCTTTGGCGCATTGTTTTACCAATGGCAAGCCCTGCGATTATCACGGGGTTGATATTGGCAATCGCGAGAGCTGCGGGGGAGGTGGCTCCATTAATGCTGGTGGGTGTTGTGAAGCTAGCATCAAGCTTACCTGTAGATGGTCAGTTCCCATATCTACACTTAGAGAGAAAGTTCATGCACTTAGGCTTCCATATCTACGATGTTGGTTTTCAAACATCTAATATCGAAGCGGCGCGCCCTTTAGTGTATGCGACTTCATTTTTATTGGTTACGGTTATCGTTGGACTGAATTTAACAGCCATTAATATCCGTAATAACTTGCGTGAAAAATACCGAACCTTAGGACAAGATTAAATGTTCTCGATTAATGAAACCTTGGGTTACCAAGCACCACTTGATGTTCACAACCTGAAGGATGAGCAAATTGCTATCTCGATTGAAGGGCTGAATCTTTATTATAAAGAGAGCCAAGCACTTGATGATATTTCAATGCAAATCCCAAAGGGACAGGTGACCGCGTTTATTGGCCCATCAGGGTGTGGTAAGTCGACTCTACTGCGCTGCATTAATCGCATGAACGATCTTGTTGAAGGTTGTAAGGTTTCCGGAAAAGTGAAGCTTCATGGCAAGAACGTCTATCACCCTAAGGTGGATGTCGCGACCTTACGACGCCGAGTCGGCATGGTGTTTCAACGTCCGAACCCTTTTCCTAAATCTATCTATGAGAATGTGGTTTATGGATTGAGGCTGCAAGGCGTGAGCAACAGCCGAGATCTTGATGATGCAGTTGAGCGCTCTCTGCGCGCCGCGGCGTTGTGGGATGAAGTCAAAGATCGTTTGCATGAGAACGCCTTTGGGTTATCGGGTGGTCAACAGCAGCGTTTAGTCATCGCTCGTGCGGTTGCCATCGAACCTGAAGTGCTGTTATTGGATGAGCCAACATCGGCACTCGATCCGATTTCGACATTGACGATTGAAGAGTTGATCAACGAACTTAAAACCCAATATACCGTTGTTATTGTTACTCATAACATGCAGCAGGCAGCTCGCGTGAGTGACCACACCGCTTTTATCCATATGGGTAAGTTGATCGAGTACTCAGATACTGATTCTATATTTACTTCGCCATTGAAAAATCAAACGGAAGACTACATTACAGGTAGATACGGCTAACGTTTAAGTTCGCGCTATCTAGAGCTAAGTCACTCTGAAATAAACGACTTTATTCATTTCTTTTAAGGAGCTGACATGCATTTTGGTCGCCACATCTCAGGACAGTTTAATGTCGAATTAGAATCTATCCGTACACACGTATTAACTATGGGTGGATTGGTAGAGCAGCAGTTGTCTTTTGCGATGCAAGCGCTTCATAAAGACGATGTTGAATTGGCCAAAAAAGTGATTCGTGATGACCATAAAGTGAATGCGATGGAAGTGTCGATTGATGAGGCGTGTACTCGTATTATTGCGAAGCGTCAGCCGACTGCCAAAGATCTGCGTTTGATTATGGCGATCATCAAAACCATTACTGATCTAGAACGTATTGGCGATGTAGCCTCTAAAATCGCACAGGGTGCGATTGAGATCCCTTCGACCAAAGAACAAAAGTTTCACGTCTCGTTAGAGCCATTGTGTCGTCAGGCAATTACTATGCTGCATCAAGTATTAGATGCGTTTGCTCGTATGGATGTAGATGCGGCGGCAGAAGTACATAAACTTGATGATAAGCTGGATGCGGAATATGAAGCTGTGATTCGTCAGTTGATGACGTACATGATGGAGGATCCTAAGAACATCCCCAATATCCTGCAAGTGATGTGGTCAGCTCGTGCGATTGAGCGAGTGGGAGATCGTTGCCAAAATATCTGTGAATACATTATTTACTTTGTGAAGGGTAAAGATGTACGCCACCTTGGTGATCAAAGCCTAGATGACGCACTGAAGTAGGTATTAACTTTAGAACCGAATAATTGCACCAAGGTTAAGGTTGATTGTTGTGTCGTAAGGCACAAAGGTCTTATTGTGATCAAAAATATTCATATCAACACCAGCACGTAGCCCAAGTATTGGTGTTGCTTGGTAAACGTAGGCTCCACCAAGACTTAATCCATGTGCTGTCTTCTCTTCAATTTCGCCGTTGCGCGTCTTTGTTCCGTCATAACTCGCTACACCAATCTCCGCCTGAAAGCCGTGGTTCTGGTTGCTTCCAAACATATTTTGAATACCAACGCGGTATGCATCGACAGTCTCATCGTATCGATCGCTGTCATACCATAGGTGAGAATAGCTCAGGTAAACCGCACCTAGATTCGCCACATCAGTAATGCCTGCTTGTATTCCAAAGCCATGATAAGAACCAATCTTTAGTTCAGGAGATAAGTGAAGACCATTTGAAAGTGCAGAGGTTGAGAATAAAGCTGAAGCTAAAAGCAGTGTTTTAAATTTCATGGTACCACCGAGGTAATTTTGCGCTCTCCTTAGCATTAGGTCGATCCATGCGTGAACCCAGTGAAATCACTGGCTAACGGTGATCATTATATGGGCTTTGAAAGAGCAGGCTAATTCGCATTGGTTATCTCTGTGATAATGCTTGCTTATCAGCAGGGGTGATCATTACACGTGATCTTTGGGTCTTACGTAGCCTTACAAAACGAGCTTGATAGAAGTGTCTAAACATAAGCTGATGTTCTGTAATGTATTTGTTTAAGGCACATGAGAAAAATAACGATAGTATCGATATAGCTCATTGATGCTCGCTATATTCTTACTTATCTTTAATTTATTCTTCTACTGAATTTTTCCCTTACATTTATTTTTAGGTAGATATCAGTATGAAGAAGTTTCTTTTCGTTGTGACTCCTCTTTTCGCGTTAACTGCGTGCGGCAGCGTTGCCATCATGGACAAATCAGATGCGGTTAATCAGCAGCCAGAACTCATGGTTAAAACCGATGGTGATTTTTGGGGGTTAGGACAAGAAGGGACGTTTGATATTGCAGGTATGTACCAAGGTAAATACAGCCGAAATTCATCAGGTTCAACATGGTTTGAGACTGTTTCATTTAAAGAGGGTGAGCTGGCTGCTGAAATCACGAGAGTCGATAATGGCCAAGTGTGGAACTTAGTCTGTTCTGGCGGTGGCACTTCAGTTAACTACATGGGTGTTGATTTTGGTGGCAATAAACCTTACCGCTGTTCTGTATCTCAAAGCAATGAGAATATAGGAGAGTTCGTTTTAGAGCCTCAATCTGGGATGATCAGTGTTAGCTTAGAAAAGAAAGAAGCTGGCTACATCCGAGTTGGGGCGAATAAATATGACGTAGAAACTGTCCATTCAAGTAAAGACCTTTTAATGTCGGTAGAAAAACCATTAGGGTATAGCTTTAAAAAAGCTTCTAAAGAATTAGCGGCTGCACAGACAAATGGAATGATAACGCTACAGATGTTACCTGAACTTAATGACGCTGAAAAAGACACATTAGTTATCGGTACTATTGCCAGCGCACTGAGCTGGCGTCCGGAAGAGTAAAATACAATATATAACTTTTAATCGAACTTACTTTTGTACTTGTTCTGATAAAACTTGCTCTATGAGTTTTGAAAGCCAATTTGTTAAAGGTGAGTTTCGATTTTTAATGTGTATATAACTATAGACCGGAGTTTTCAGCGTTTTTCCGTCGACTGAGACATCTATCCCGCGTAATGTCGGATAGTTTTCTACTGGGAAAAGGTTGGAATGGGGCATGTACATATCAGTATGTTGAATGACATCGATTAGAGCCATGACCAATTCGCTGCGAAAACCGATACGATGCTCGATGGAAAGGTCGGTTAGAATCTGAGACGCTAAGCTAAAATTGTCATTCCAACCTGGTGTTACTAAAGATGCGATTTCGTACCCTGCCATGTCATTTGGAGTCACGGTGTCTTGCTTTAAAGGGTGATCTTTCCTAACAAATATACGTCCTGTTAATTCAATGAGCTGCCTTGTATAGACTTCTTTACTTGTCTTTTCTCCTAAGTAGCTTACTCCAATCAAAACCTCATCTTTTTGTATATCTGAGACAGACGAGTTTGACCATGGAACAAGCTTTAGTTTAGCGTTTGGTGCTTGCGCTTTTATATCTTTAAAAAGTGAGCCAGACAGACAAGAAAGCACCACTGGAGATAGGGCTATTTTCAACGTGTAATCGATCTCTTTCGGATCAAAAGTGTTTGATGTATTAACCGCGATAGATAGACCGTCCATGAATGGTTTTATTTGATTGGTGAGCTGCTCTGAAAATGCCGTAGGTTGTAAGCCTCCATGAACCTTTACGAAAAGGTCATCGTTGAAGTGGTGTCTTAGCTTTTGTAGGGCTTGGCTAACCGCTGGCTGAGAAACGAATAAACGTTCCGCAGCCTTTCTGGTGTTTTTTTCTTGATAAACAATAAGAAATGTTCGTAACAGGTTTAAATCAAGAGAGCTGAATAAGTCTTTAGCCATATCTGTCCATGAAAATTTTCTGTGCTATTAACTCTAATATACGCCAGTCCGCTAGATTCGTCAGCGTGGTTCTCTGGATTTGTGTTAGTGACGATTCCCCTAAGCGGTGAGGGCAGCTCTCACATTGGATATCTTATTCGCATCAGTTACTGGTATCTGATAATCATCAACATCATTACTGCCCATTTGAGCGCTTGAATTGCTTTCCATTAGGCTGGGTCTTGTTGATTTTCCTGAAAGGTGAAGTGCAGGTACTTGGGTGGAGCTTTGAATTATTTTGGCATTCGTTGCGTTGACGCCTGCACCAGCCATGATATCGATTCTGCCATCGGCTTGTTTGACCATATCTGCGAGCACATTGATG
Source organism: Vibrio sp. 10N.239.312.C11 (assembly GCF_041466065.1). Lineage (NCBI taxonomy): Bacteria > Pseudomonadati > Pseudomonadota > Gammaproteobacteria > Vibrionales > Vibrionaceae > Vibrio > Vibrio sp. 10N.239.312.C11. The sequence continues at coordinate 31,835 of NZ_JBFSRZ010000034.1, read as the reverse complement.
CCTTGCTCTGCATTAATAGCAAGCCCTGACGTCAGGATTCTTTCACATCCAAGCTCAATAATCTGCTCTAACGCTACTTTATAATCCTGAAGCTGGTCGATTGCACGGTGGAAGGTGATTGCTAGTTTGAGTTGGTGAGCCTTGCTTGAGAGAATTTGCATTGCAGACATATCAATCTCACCATCAGGTGTTAGTACACCCAGAACGACGCCATTCAACCCTGCTCTCGCACAAGCTTCAATATCTTCCAGCATACAGAGTATATCGTCATAATCGAATATGAAGTCACCTTGTCTCGGTCGTATCATGGCATAAACTGGTACGGACGAAATTTTTGCCGCTTGCTTCATCATTCCGAAGCTTGGAGTTAACCCGCCAAGTGCTAATGAAGAGCAAAGCTCAATTCGATTCGCGCCACCAGATAGTGCGTTATATAGAGATTCTAAGTTATCGATACAGACTTCAATTTCGGTGTTCATCGTATTTATCCGTTCAAAAAGATACGGACGAAATCATAACAACCTAGATACGGATATGAATAGGTGGTAGCAGAGGAAAATAGGGGTAAAGTTTGTTCTTGTAACTGCCTCTATTAAATGTTGCAGAGGCGGTTTAGGTAGGTAATTGTCGTAGGAGAGAGATGAAAAAAGCCCGAAGCATTAACTTCGAGCTTTTAATAGGACTTTACTTCTTAACTGATTGGCGGTGCGCTTTGCGCTATTAGCTTATGCTTTATTTCTCTTTATAGAGAGTCTTCCAACCATTAACCCGCGTTGAGTTCGGGCTTAAGAGGTAATTACTTGCTTAGGTCGTCAGCGTGCTCAGATAGGAATGCAGCAACACCTTGTGGAGATGCGTCCATACCTGATTTACCTTCTTCCCATTGTGCAGGACATACTTCACCGTTCTTCTCGTGGAAGTTTAGTGCGTCTACCATGCGTAGCATTTCGTCGATGTTACGACCTAGTGGAAGATCGTTAACTACTTGGTGACGTACAAGGCCGTCTGCGTCGATTAGGAAAGAACCACGGAAAGCAACGCCTGCTTCTGGGTGCTCAACATCGTATGCTTTGCAGATTTCGTGCTTAACGTCAGCAATTAGAGGGTATTTAACTTGACCGATACCGCCGTCAGCGATAGCAGTGTTACGCCATGCGTTGTGAGAGAATTGAGAATCGATAGAAACACCGATTACTTCAACGCCTTTAGCTTGGAAATCTTCTAGACGGTTGTCGAAAGCGATTAGCTCTGAAGGACAAACGAAAGTGAAGTCTAGTGGGTAGAAGAAAACTACCGCTTTCTTACCTTTAGTGAATTCTGCGAAGTTGAAGTTATCAACGATCTCACCGTTACCTAGAACAGCTGCTGCAGTAAAGTCAGGGGCTTGACGACCTACTAGTACCATTTGGAATCTCCTAAAAAATTAGTTGGCCCAACACATCTTTGTTTGGGCTCCGTTTCTACGGGACAAACTATAGTACAATCGGTACTATAGAAAAAAGCGAATTAAATAGATTAAGTTAATCGAAAAAAGCGATAAGCTTATTCTTTGTCCGTTCCTTAGGTCAAATGACCTTCACTTAAGTTATCCTACTCATATTCCAAAGTAATTTCATGAATAAATGGCCAAGTCTTAAGCAACTTCACTATCTTGTTACTCTTCACGAAACTCGCCACTTTAGCGACGCTGCGGATCGCTGCTTCGTGAGTCAATCGACACTAAGTAAAGGCATTCAAAACCTGGAAGAACTCATTGGTTGTCCTCTCTATGAGAAGAAAGATAAAAAGAGCCCATTGGTTTTCACTCAAGCGGGTGAGCTGGTGGTTAAGCATGGTCGAGAGTTATTGGCGAAAGGGCAAGACTTGGTTGAGCTCGGAAATCTATGTAATGGAGACGCGATGCAAGGGCAGTTGCGAGTAGGGTGTATTCCAACTATTGCTCCATTCCTATTGTGCGATTTGGTACAAGAAGCGAACCAACGTTTTCCACAGTTGAACTTGTTGTTACGGGAAGACACGACCACTAACCTATTGGCTGCGTTGCGTCATGGTGAGTTGGATGTACTGATTCTGGCTTTGCCTGTCGATATCGACAACATGGAGAGCAAAGTTGTTGGGCAAGACCCTTTCAGAATGGTAATCAGCCGCAATCAAGCCGATGGTATTCGTGTTCCGATTAAATATGATGACCTGCCAGACGAATCTGTATTCTTGTTGGAGAACGAGCACTGCTTAACCGAGCACGCGGTATCAGCTTGTAAGCTAACCGACAAAGAGAAGATAAACCCGTTCACCGCCACAAGCCTACATACGTTGGTACAAATGGTGGCAAATGGTTTAGGAACCACCTTTATTCCACAAATGGCGATCGATCATGGTTTGTTGCAAAATCAGAATTTAGTGGTGATTGACCCTCCCGGTCAACAAGCTTATCGCGATATAGGCCTTGTATGGCGACCAAGCTCGTCACGTCTTGAAACCTTTCATCAGTTAGCTGATGTAGTCTCAGAATTGCTTTAAAAAACTAGAAAGTAAAATTCAAAAGAAAAAGAGCAGCTATTTGGCTGCTCTTTTTGTTTGTTTATTTGAGAAGAAAAACAAACAAATAGTGGCGTTAGAAGCTTATTTATCTATTTTACTATAACGTTAGATTTTGAAAAAACTCAGCAAGTCTTTTTGCTTAACAGCTAATGAAGAGAGTTCTTCACTTGCCTGTTTGCTCTGCTCAATTCCTGAAACATTTTGATGAACAATATCAAAGGTCAGAGAAACATTTTGTGAAATATCTTGTGTTACGCCAGATTGTTCTTCAGACGCTGTGGCTACTTGTGTGTTCATATCAGATATTAGTTGTACTGAGTCAGTGATAGAAGCGAATGCAGCACGAAGCTGTTCGCTATACTGTCTAGATTCTTCTGCTAACGAAAGATTGGATTGCATAAATTGGTTCGCATCTTTCGCTTGAGCCTGAAGGCGAGATATTATTTCTTGAATATCGACCGTTGATTGTTGTGTTTTAGCGGCAAGAGAACGAACTTCATCTGCAACTACCGCAAAGCCTCGGCCTTGCTCTCCCGCTCGAGCGGCTTCAATGGCTGCATTTAACGCAAGTAAGTTAGTTTGCTCAGAAATTGAATTGATCACTTCAATCACACTACCGATCTCTACCGAGTACTCTTGCAATTGATTAACGATGTTTGATGTTTCTTCGATCGAGTCTTCAACTTTTCGTGATATATCATCTGATGCATCGAGTGAAACACTGCCATCTTTGACATTTGTCGTTGCCCCAGTTGCAGCGCTCTCTGCGCTAGCTGCATTCTGGCTAACCTCACTCGCGGTACTAGAAAGTTCATTGATAGCAGTTGCGATTTGCTCCATTTGACTCAGTTCTTGCTGAGCATTTCCTTCTGTTTGGCTCATCACTGCGGTTAGCTCAACGGAGGCTGCTGAAACATTATCTGAAATTTGGTGGAAACCATCGATGATTCGACGTAGTTCCTGGCGCATTTCTAAAATGTTTGCGTATATACCGGTTTCTTTACCCGTAATTGGAATCTGCTTTGAAAGATCACCAGCGGCGACTTCGGCAACAATTGCTTGGATGTCACTTGGCTCTCCTCCAACGACTTTCCATACACTGCGGTAAATCGAAACGGCAATGCTAAGAGAAGCAGCGACAACGATAATTGAAAGAACGCCGAGTACAAATTGCGCGTTAGAGAATCGCTCGACCATATTAGGCCCGACAGAGTCTTGCTCTGACTTTGTTGATAGCTTTATCTCTTCAATTGTTTTTGCTGCATTAACACCAGCAAGATCAAGAGTCCCTGAAATGATGCCATTTCGCGTGTTTATAGTGTCAACGATCTTTGAAAATGTGTTGCGGTAAATTTTGAAGGCACTAGTGAAATCGTTTAAGTAGTTGATTTGTTCCATCGACATGAGTTGAGATTCGATTGTTTCTGCAAGTAGTGCGGCAGAGGCAAACTCTTTTTCAGCACGCTGAGCATCTTCTGTTTTATTGCTCGTCAGAAATTTAGAAGCGTACAATCTTGATAGCAATACATGCTGCTGAAGCTGTCCTGAACTGACAGCAACTTCTAAATCTTCTTCAGCTGAAGCCTGGGTCATTAGGTTAGTCACTGCCTCACGCATATTGACCCCTGATGGGTCTAAGGCCTCTTGAACTAGGTTGTTTCGAGTATTAACAAGTTGAACAACCTTGTTAAAGCCTTGGCTATATTGATCAAGCTGCTTCTTTATCGTTAGGAATTCATTTTTGTGTAGATCGTCAAGATGAGAGTCTAATATTTCATCTATCAATTGATTTGATGCGGTGATACGTCTATTCAGTTCAGAAGCATGTGACGGAATAGGGTTTTTAATATATTTAAGTGCAGATAAACGAGCTTCCAGTATATTGGCTTGGATTCGACCTGTTGAGACACTTGTTATTGCAAGAGAGCGGTAGGTGTTAAACCCATCACTCGATTGATAAAAACGTAATGAAGCAACGACTGAAATAACCAAAATTAGCGCGAGAATCACGCCAAAACCTAAGGACAGCAATTTCTTTAAACTCATAAATATCATTCCTAGTAAGGCAGCTTGTTTTTATTCTTAACAAATTCTTACATGATTCTAACGATAAATATATCAATAAATAGTATGTATCCACTATATTTTTATGTCTAAGAGTGATGGATAAATAGGTTGTTGATATTATTGGGTTTTGTAACTTGCCTCTCGGCTTTTCATAAAAATAGATGAGATTTTAGACGTGTCAGAATTTAGATATGTTAAGAGCCTCAGGTTCAAAGGCTCTAAGGATTATCGTGAGTAATACAAACGGACTAACTTTCGACCTCTTCCGGTTCCGCTTCTTCTTGTAGCTCTAGCAGGTTAATGGCTATCGTAACGAAATCGCTGTCTGTAATGATGCCCACGAGTTCGTGGTTCTCTACGACAGGTAAACAGCCCACTTTGTGTTTCTGCATATAAACAGCAGACTCTTTTAGTCCTGCGCGCGGCTCTACAGACATAACACTCTTGTGCATGATGTCATTGAGTGGTGTTGCAAGAGTATAGGATTGAGCTTGTGGGATGTTTTGTAGGCTAGATTCTTGAGCGGCAAGAACGTCTCGCTGTGTGACGACGCCAAGTAGTTGTCTGTCGGCATCAACAACCGGAATATGGCGGATATCAAGCGCTTCCATCATGTGCTTTGCATCGGCCAGTGAGTGTGAGCGCAATAGGGTATGAGGGTTGCGAGTCATCATATCTTCAACCTTGATCATACAGACCTCCTTCTTTTTTATTTGTTGCTATTACTATAGTTTTTTATCCAAAAAATAACTGAGATCTAACGCATTTTTGGGTGAGTTTCATGCAACTAATTTTGGCTTTTTTATGAGGGGGAGTGGTCGTATTATTTTACGACTCTTTACAATAATCCAATGCTGTAAACCTTGCTATTGCGGCTCGTGTGCCTATACTAGCCCACTGCGAAATTTTTAGTCATGTTTACGATGTGTTTCTGGTAACGATTTACTTACCGAAACGATTGTTCGGCAACTTCGACTTAATATTCGTCAACGGCATTAATATCATCAACTAAGACAAGACTCGACACATGCAAGTTTCAGATTTTCACTTTGACCTACCAGATGAACTCATTGCTCGCTACCCTCAAGAGGAGCGCACAGCAAGCCGCCTACTTAAATTAGATGGCAACAATGGCAACCTAGCTGATGGTTCGTTTAAAGACGTTTTAGACTTGGTTGAGCCAGGCGATCTTGTTGTTTTTAATAACACTCGCGTGATTCCTGCTCGTGTATTCGGTCGCAAGGCATCAGGCGGTAAGCTTGAAGTGTTGGTTGAACGTATGCTGGATGAGAAAAGCATTCTTGCGCATGTTCGTTGTTCTAAATCACCGAAACCGGGTACCAAATTGTTCCTTGGTGAGAACGATGAGTATGAAGCTGAAATGGTGGCACGTCATGATGCGTTATTTGAAATCCATTTCACATCCGATCAAAGCGTTTTAGAGATTCTTAACAGTGTTGGTCACATGCCACTGCCTCCTTACATCGATCGTCCAGATGAAGACGCCGATAAAGAGCGCTACCAAACTGTCTATAATGAAAAGCCGGGTGCGGTTGCTGCGCCAACAGCAGGCCTTCACTTTGATGATAAGCTAATGGCTGACATGAAAGAAAAAGGTGTTGAGTTTGCTTACGTGACACTTCACGTTGGTGCTGGTACGTTCCAGCCAGTAAAAGTCGATAATATCAATGACCACCACATGCATGCTGAGTACGTTGAAGTACCGCAAGAAGTGGTGGATGCCGTAGCTGCTGCAAAAGCACGTGGCGGGCGTATTATTGCCGTTGGTACAACCTCTGTGCGTTCACTAGAAAGTGCGGCTCAAGATGCATTGAAAAATGGCACTGAGTTAGTTCCTTTCTTTGGTGACACAGAAATCTTCATCTTCCCTGGTTATGAATATCAGCTGGTGGATTGCTTGATTACCAACTTCCACTTACCAGAATCAACGCTGATTATGTTGGTGAGTGCATTTGCTGGCTACGACAATGTGATGGGCGCATACGATCACGCAGTGAAGAGCGAATACCGTTTCTTCAGCTACGGTGATGCGATGTTCATCAATAAGAAAACGAGCTAATTTTAGCTGGTTATAAACGATATAAGCAGAATTTACGGGTGCTAGCAGTAAGCTAGGAGTCGGGCAGGGTGTCTGTCTAATCTCTCGCAAGGAATACGCGACCGCTCCTCATAGAACCCACTAGACTGAACTTTTGTTTGGCCTAAGGTTCTGAATTAACAGTCAGATTGTTTCTCTGGCATATTGGAGGCTTCGTGAAATTAAAATACGAACTTAAAAAAACTAATAGCGGCGCACGTCGTGGTCAACTTCAGTTTGAACGCGGTACCGTTGAAACCCCAGCATTCATGCCTGTAGGTACTTACGGTACGGTTAAAGGCATGACACCTGAAGAAGTAAAAGACACAGGTGCTGAAATCCTATTAGGTAATACATTCCACCTATGGCTACGTCCTGGTCAAGAAATCATGAAACTGCACGGTGATTTGCACGATTTCATGAACTGGAAAGGTCCTATCTTGACTGATTCAGGTGGCTTCCAAGTATTCAGCCTAGGTGCAACGCGTAAAATCACTGAAGAGGGTGTTCATTTCCGTAACCCTGTAAACGGTGACAAGATTTTCATGGACGCTGAGAAGTCGATGGAAATCCAAAAGGATCTAGGTTCAGACATTGTAATGATCTTTGACGAATGTACGCCTTATCCTGCAACTCACAAAGAAGCTAAAGACTCAATGGAGATGTCTCTTCGTTGGGCTCAGCGTTCACGCGATCACTTTGATAAGCAAGAAAACCCGAACTCACTATTCGGTATCGTTCAAGGTGGCGTATACGAAGACCTTCGTGATGTATCCGTTAAAGGCCTAACAGAAATTGGCTTTGACGGTTACGCAGTAGGTGGTCTAGCAGTAGGTGAACCAAAAGAAGATATGCACCGCATTCTTGAGCACACATGTCCTCAACTGCCTGAAGATAAGCCTCGTTACCTAATGGGTGTAGGCAAACCTGAAGACTTGGTTGAAGGTGTTCGTCGCGGTATCGATATGTTTGACTGTGTTATGCCAACGCGAAATGCACGTAATGGCCACCTGTTTGTAACGGAAGGTGTGATCAAGATCCGTAATGCGAAGCATAAAACCGATACAACACCACTAGATTCAGATTGTGACTGTTACACTTGTAAGAACTACAGCAAGTCGTACTTACACCATTTGGATCGTTGTAACGAAATCCTAGGTGCTCGACTGAACACGATTCACAACCTGCGTTTCTACCAACGAGTAATGTCAGACATTCGTCAGTCTATCGATGAAGACCGCTTTGAAGAGTTCGTTGCAGAGTTCTACGCAAGAATGGGGCGTGAAGTGCCACCACTAGGTAAAGAATCTTAGTATTTCTTTTTTGCGAGCCCTATCTCTCTTCCGAGTGATGGGGCTTGAAAATAAAGGGATACGACCCAATTAGACAAACAATTACGAAAATATAATAGAGGATGTTTTAAATGTTTATTTCTCAAGCTCACGCAGCAGCAGAAGGTGCACCAGCAGGCGGCGGTTTCGAAATGCTTATCATGCTAGGTATGTTCGCTGTGATCTTCTACTTCATGATCTACCGTCCACAAGCTAAGCGTGTTAAAGAGCACAAGAGCCTTATGTCTTCTATGGGCAAAGGTGATGAAGTTCTTACAAGCGGCGGCCTAATCGGCAAGATCACTAAGATTGCTGAAGACAGCGACTACGTTGCTATCGAACTGAACGCAAACAACGAAGTCGTTATCAAGAAAGACTTCGTTACAGCAGTGCTACCAAAAGGTACTCTGAAATCACTATAAACAGCTAGAGGATCCTCGCTGTGCTAAACCGTTATCCGTTATGGAAGTATTTGATGGTGATGTTTGCCATCGCTATCGCTGCGTTGTACGCACTTCCAAATATATACGGTGAAGATCCGGCAGTTCAAGTTACAGGGGCGCGTGGCGCCTCTGTAGATCTGTCTACGCTGGATGCTGTCACCAATGCTCTTGAAGCAGAAAACCTTTCTACTAAATCCGTTGCTCTCGAAAACGGTTCCATTCTTGTTCGATTTAACGATACAGATACGCAAATCAGTGCCCGTGATATCATCACAGAAGCACTCGGTGATGACGTTATCGTAGCTTTAAACCTAGCGGCTTCAACTCCTGATTGGCTTGAATCTATTGGTGCTGCACCAATGAAACTGGGTCTTGATCTACGTGGTGGTGTTCACTTCTTAATGGAAGTGGATATGGACGCTGCGATGCAAAAACTGGTTGGCCAACAAGAAGAAGCGTTCCGCAGTGAACTTCGTGAAGAGAAAATCCGCTACCGTGCTATTCGCCCATCGGGTAAAGATGCGGTTGAAGTGATTCTGCGTAACGAAGAGCAGCTTGCTGAAGCGAAATCGCTTCTGCAATCTAAGCACCAAGATATGACGTTCGTAGATTCAGAATCTAACGGTCGTTTCTCTTTGATTGCTAACTTCACTGAAACTCGTCTTCAAGAAATCCGCAATTATGCGGTAGAGCAAAACATTACTATTCTACGTAACCGTGTTAACGAACTTGGTGTTGCTGAGCCTTTGGTTCAACGTCAAGGTGCTAGCCGTATCGTAGTGGAATTGCCAGGTGTTCAAGACACGGCTCGTGCTAAAGAAATTTTAGGCGCAACCGCGACTCTTGAATTCCGTGAAGTGGACAGCAGTGCCGATTTGGCCGCTGCAGCTTCTGGCCGTGCTCCTGCTGGTAGTGAAATCAAGCAAGACCGTGATGGTCGTCCTGTAGTACTTAAGAAACGCGTTATCTTAGGCGGTTCTAGCATTACAGATGCAAGCTCAAGTGTTGATGAATATGGTCGCCCACAAGTTAACATCTCGCTAGACAGCGAAGGTGGTAGCAAGATGTCTACATTCTCTCGTCAAAATATCGGTAAGCTAATGGCAACCGTATTTGCAGAGTATAAAGATAGCGGTCGTAAAACACCTGAAGGCCGAGTGATCCTAAGTAAGCACGAAGAAGTGATTAACCAAGCGACGATTCAATCTGCGCTTGGCCGTAACTTCCGTATTACAGGTATCGACTCAACGGCTGAAGCTCATAACTTGGCACTTCTACTACGTGCAGGTGCATTGATTGCGCCTATCTCGATTGTAGAAGAACGTACGATTGGTCCATCTATGGGTCAACAAAACATCGATATGGGTATCATGGCGATGGTTTGGGGTATGGCTGCAGTAATGCTGTTTACACTGCTTTACTACCGTACTTTCGGTTTGATTGCGAACGTCGCTCTGATGGCTAACTTGGTGTTGATTATTGGTGTGATGTCGATGATTCCTGGCGCGACAATGACGCTACCAGGCATTGCCGGTATCGTATTGACGGTCGGTATGGCAGTCGATGCCAACGTTCTTATCTTTGAGCGTATACGTGAAGAACTTCGAGATGGACGTAGTCCACAACAAGCGATTCACCAAGGTTATGCAAACGCATTTAGTACAATCGCCGATGCCAACATCACCACACTACTAACAGCAATCATTCTATTTGCTGTCGGTACAGGTGCGATTAAAGGCTTTGCGGTAACGTTATCAATCGGTATCTTGACTTCAATGTTTACAGCTATTATCGGAACACGTTGTATCGTGAACCTGATGTATGGCGGCAAACGCGTTAAGAAACTGTCGATCTAAGGCTAGGAATTAATATGTTTCAGATTCTAAAAGCAGACAAAATGATCGACTTCATGCGTTGGTCAAAGGTTGCCTTTTTATTCTCAATCTTGATGATTGGTACGGCTATCTTCACCCTAACAACGAAATCGTTGAATTGGGGTCTAGATTTTACCGGCGGTACTCTGATTGAAGTGGGCTTTGAGGAGCCAGCAAACCTACCTGACATTCGAAGCGCATTAGAAGCTGAAGGCTTTGGTGATGCTACGGTTCAGAACTTTGGTTCTGCGCGTGAGGTAATGGTTCGTCTACGTCCACGTGATGGTGTTGCGGGCGAAACGCTTGGTAACCAAATCCTGTCTGCAATTAAAGATGGTACTGGTGAGCAAGTTGAGATGCGTCGTATCGAGTTCGTTGGTCCTAACGTAGGTGACGAATTAACAGAAGCTGGTGGCCTTGCTATCCTTGTTTCTCTTATCTGTATCTTGATCTACGTATCAGTGCGATTTGAATGGCGATTAGCTGCAGGTGCTGTATTAGCCCTAGCGCACGACGTTATCATCACACTAGGTGTGTTCTCTCTAATGCAAATTGAGGTCGACCTTACCATCGTAGCAGCCTTGCTAACGGTAGTCGGTTACTCCCTTAACGATACCATCGTGGTATTTGACCGTATTCGTGAGAACTTCCGTAAGATGCGTAAAGGCGAGGCACCTGAAGTGCTGAACAGCTCAATCACACAAACATTGAGCCGTACATTGATCACTTCTGGTACAACGTTATTCGTAGTTATCGCACTGTTCGTTCAGGGCGGCGCTATGATTCACGGCTTTGCGACTGCACTTCTACTGGGTATTACCGTTGGTACTTACTCTTCTATCTACGTTGCATCTGCACTAGCTATGAAGTTGGGTATTACGCGTGAACACCTAATGCCACCACAAGTGGATAAAGAAGGTGAAGAGTTTGACGAAATGCCTTAGGCCACGGCTTAACAACTTTCGCTAAACCAAAAAAACCGCTGGGCAACTAGCGGTTTTTTTATGTCTGTATATTGTGGGTTAGCTTTTGGAACCGACTGAACATTGTCGTATTTACCAATACCAATACCAAGTGCCAAAGTCACTATCTAGTGACGATCTAAATACAGCCGACAGAGCAGTGATTTGTGTTCACTGTAACTAACCGACATTTTGGTCGTATCTCGTATCGCGGATACAAAAAAGCCTCGCAATAGCGAGGCTTTGAAAATCTTCTGCTCTTAACTAGAGAGCATTAACGCAAGGTCTGAATTACTTCAGCATACCTTCGTTAGAGTTCTCACGAACGTGCTTAAGAATAGACTTAACACCACGTGCGCTTGAAGCAACAACATTACCAGAGGTCATGTAATCAGTGCCGCCAGCAAAGTCAGTCATGATAGCACCAGCTTCACGAGCGATTAGATCGCCAGCTGCTAGATCCCATGGCTTAAGGCCTAGTTCTAGGTAACCGTCAACACGGCCAGCCGCTAGGTAACATAGGTCAAGAGCTGGAGAACCAGTACGACGGAAATCAGCACAATCAACGAATAGACCAGAGATGATCTTCATGAAAGATTCAGAGTGTTGTTTTTGCTTGAATGGGAAACCAGTCGCTAGAACAGTACCTTGAAGGTCTTTTAGTTGAGTAACACGCATACGAGCGTTGTTAAGTTGAGCGCCAGCGCCACGTTGAGCTGTGAATAGCTCGTTTAGCATTGGGTCATAAACACAAGCAACTTCTGTACGACCGTTCATGCGAACAGCGATAGATACTGAGAAGTGAGGGAAACCTTTTACAAAGTTGTTGGTGCCATCTAGTGGGTCAACGATCCATTGTACGTCAGAATCTTTACCTTCAGTTAGGCCTGACTCTTCAGAAATAATGCTGTGCTCTGGGTAAGATGATTTGATTGTCTCAATGATCATGTACTCAGCTTCTTGAGCAATGTTAGTAACGTAATCATTGTTACCTTTTAGAGACGATTCGATCTTATCAGTTGTTTCTAGAGATTTAGCAATATGGTTGCCAGCTTTACGCGCAGCGCGTATCGCAATGTTTAGCATTGGATGCATATGGTTTTTCCCACAAGATGTTAAAGAACAGTTTAAAGCGGCGGCGAGTATACCAAAGTTTCCCCAAAAGGGAAGTGGTTATTTTTTGAACTCTTGATTTCACATTCCGAGAAGGGTCTGACCATTTTACTTAGCTATGTGTTAATATCTCGCGATTATTTTTAAAGTGGTGTCATATAGCATGTTAGACAATGTAAAAGTCGTTCTGGTTGGTACGTCTCATTCGGGAAATATCGGATCAGCAGCTCGCGCAATGAAAGTGATGGGTTTGAGTCAGTTAGTTCTTGTAGACCCTCAATGTGAAGTTGACGAGCAGACCTTAGCACTGGCTGCGGGTGCAGGTGACATCGCGGAAAACGCGACCATCGTTTCTACACTGGATGAAGCAGTAAAAGACTGTGGTTTGGTGGTTGGTTCGAGTGCTCGCTCTCGTACGCTTGAATGGCCAATGCTTGAGCCGCGTGAATGTGGACAAAAATTTGCAGTTGAAGGTCAAAAGCACCCTGTAGCGTTAGTGTTCGGCCGTGAGCGTACAGGCTTAACCAATGATGAACTTCAGAAGTGTCATTTCCATGTATGTATTCCTGCAAACCCCGAATACAGCTCACTAAACCTAGCAATGGCAGTACAGACTCTTAGCTATGAAGTGCGTGTAGCACACCTTGATATGGTGGCGAGCCAGTACCAGCCGCAGCAACAAGATGAGTACCCTCGTCACGAAGAACTAGAAATGTTCTATGAGCACCTTGAAAAAGTGATCATTGATACCCAATTTATCTCTATGGCTAAGCCGGGTCAGGTGATGAATAAGCTACGTCGTTTGTTCAGTCGAGCTCGTCCAGAGCTGCAAGAGATCAACACTCTACGCGGCATTTTGACTTCAATTGAGAAGAGCAAAAACGACAAATAAAGCCCATGCAAACCTTAAGGGTGAATACCTGACTAAAATAGTCAACTAAATACTTGACCAATTTAGTCGGGTATGGGAAAATTCCAACCACATAAACAATGTGGATACGGTGTGATATGAAACTTACATCTAAAGGAAGATATGCGGTAACAGCTATGCTAGATGTAGCACTGCATTCGCAAAAAAGCCCAGTTCCTCTGGCTGATATTTCAGAGCGACAAGGCATCTCGTTATCTTACTTAGAACAACTTTTTTCTAAGTTACGTAAAGCTGGCTTGGTTGCTAGTGTTCGTGGTCCTGGCGGTGGTTACCGTTTAGGTGCTGAAGCGGGCGACATCGCTGTCGGAACTGTAATTGCTGCAGTTGACGAATCAGTCGATGCAACTAAGTGTCACGGTCGAGCAGATTGCCAAGGCGGTACTCGTTGTTTAACTCACACTTTATGGCGTGATTTAAGCTCCCGAATCAGCAGCTTCTTAAACGACATTACGCTCGGTGAGCTAATGAAAGATAACGAAGTTTTAGAGATTTCTGATCGTCAAGATATCGATCTTGCGGTTAATAATGGTTTTGCACATAAAAATACGAGCACTACAACGATTAGTGCAGCACCTCACGGTGTTAATGCCCGCTCTTAGCGGTCAGTTTTTACATTGGAGTAGAAAATGAAACTGCCTATTTACTTTGACTATTCAGCTACATGCCCAGTCGATCCACGTGTTGCTGAAAAAATGGTTCAGTGCATGACGATGGACGGTAACTTCGGTAACCCTGCATCTCGTTCACACCGTTACGGCTGGCAGGCAGAAGAATCAGTAGATAATGCTCGTGAGCAAATTGCCGATCTACTAAATGCAGACCCACGTGAGATTGTTTTCACGTCAGGTGCTACAGAGTCAGATAACCTTGCTATCAAAGGTGCTGCGCACTTTTACGAGAAGAAAGGTAAGCACGTAATCACGTGCAAAACAGAACACAAAGCGGTTCTTGATCCATGTCGCCAATTAGAGCGTGAAGGTTTTGAGGTGACATACCTTGAGCCAGAAGCAAACGGCATCATTGATCTAGACAAGCTACAAGCTGCAATGCGTGAAGATACTGTTCTAGTTTCTATCATGCACGTAAACAACGAGATTGGTGTAATCCAAGATATCGGTGCAATCGGCGAATTATGTCGTGCACGCAAGATCATCTTCCACGTTGATGCGGCGCAGTCTGCGGGTAAAATCCCACTAGACGTAAAAGAGATGAAAGTTGATCTTATCTCTATGTCTGCACACAAAGCATACGGCCCTAAAGGCATCGGTGCTTTGTACGTTCGTCGTAAGCCACGTATTCGCCTTGAAGCGCAAATGCACGGTGGCGGTCATGAACGTGGTTTCCGTTCTGGTACGCTTGCTACTCACCAAATCGTGGGTATGGGCGAAGCGTTTGCTATCGCTAAGCAAGACATGCAGAAAGATTACGATCACGCACTAGCACTTCGTGAGCGCCTATTGAAAGGTGTTCAAGATCTAGAAGCAGTAACCGTAAACGGCGACTTAGACCAACGTGTACCACACAACCTAAACGTGAGCTTTGCTTTTGTTGAAGGTGAATCTCTGCTTATGTCTCTAAAAGACCTAGCAGTATCATCAGGTTCTGCATGTACATCAGCAAGCCTAGAGCCTTCATACGTTTTACGTGCTCTTGGTCTGAACGATGAACTGGCACACAGCTCAGTACGTTTCTCATTCGGCCGTTTTACAACGGAAGAAGAAATCGACTACGCGATTGCACAAATTCGTGTAGCGGTAAATAAATTACGCGACATGTCTCCTCTATGGGATATGTATAAAGAAGGGATTGATTTGAACACTGTTGAGTGGGCTCATCACTAATCTCACGGAAATAGAGGATTCGAGGTAACTATCATGGCATATAGCGAAAAAGTAATTGATCACTACGAAAACCCACGTAATGTAGGTTCGTTTGATAAAGAAGACCCAAGTGTAGGTAGCGGCATGGTTGGCGCACCGGCTTGTGGTGACGTAATGAAACTGCAAATCAAAGTATCTGCAGAAGGTATTATTGAAGACGCAAAATTCAAGACTTACGGTTGTGGTAGCGCAATCGCTTCTAGCTCACTAGTAACTGAGTGGGTTAAAGGTAAAAGTATTGATGAAGCAGCTGCTATTAAAAACTCTGAAATCGCAGAAGAGCTTGAGTTGCCACCAGTGAAAGTTCACTGTTCAATTCTTGCTGAAGATGCAATCAAAGCAGCTGTTGCGGATTACAAAAAGAAGCACTAATCGCTTCAATAACGCAATTACGTCGATAAAAAAGTAATATTTGGGAGCATCCTTTGTGCTCCCCCTGAGTTCTCAATTTATATAAAACACAAGGTTGTAGTATGGCCATCACCATGACAGATACGGCAGTAAGCCGAGTTCAAGCTTTCCTAGATAACCGTGGTAAAGGTCTCGGGTTACGCTTAGCAGTAAAAACTACTGGCTGTTCGGGTATGGCGTATGTACTGGAATTCGTTGACGAGCTTAACGAAGAAGACGAAGTGTTTGAGCATTCAGGTGTTAAGGTCATCATTGATCCAAAGAGCCTAGTATACCTAGATGGTACTGAGCTTGATTATGTAAAAGAAGGCCTAAACGAAGGTTTTGAATTCAACAACCCGAACGCGAAAGGCGAATGTGGTTGTGGTGAGAGCTTCAATGT
Organism: Vibrio sp. 10N.239.312.C11; assembly: GCF_041466065.1. Classification (NCBI taxonomy): domain Bacteria; kingdom Pseudomonadati; phylum Pseudomonadota; class Gammaproteobacteria; order Vibrionales; family Vibrionaceae; genus Vibrio; species Vibrio sp. 10N.239.312.C11. Next base: position 15,802 of record NZ_JBFSRZ010000034.1, on the reverse strand, counting down.
TTAAACGCTTGAATCGTTAAGCGTTGTAAGCGAAGAATAAAATTAGGCTCTGAACAAAGAGCCTAAACTTAGGACCACCTTTACATGAATCATTTCGAATTATTTGGGCTACCACTTCAGTTTCAACTGGATGGTAGCCTTCTTTCTTCTCAGTTTAGAGATCTGCAACGCCAATTCCATCCTGATAAATTTGCGATAGCTTCTGAGCGTGACCGCTTATTAGCCGTGCAAAAAGCGGCACAGATCAACGATGCGTACCAGGTATTGAAGAATCCAATCAGCCGAGCAGAATACCTGCTAGTTCAACACGGTGAAGACATTCGTGGCGAACAACAAACCATGCAAGATCCGATGTTCCTGATGGAGCAAATGGAACTGCGTGAAGAGCTAGAAGATATCGCAGACAGTTCTGATCCCGAAGATGCGCTATTTGCATTTGAAGGCAAGGTTAGCAAAATGTATAAACAACAATTAAGCGCTATCCAACAAGAACTCGAAAGCGAAGCTTGGCTAGAAGCTGCAGACCGAGTAAGAAAGCTTAAGTTTATTGCAAAATTAAAGAATGAAATCGAATTAGTTGAAGATCGTTTGATCGGCTAGTTTGTATAACAAGGACACATCCATGGCACTACTTCAGATTGCAGAACCAGGGCAAAGCGCCGCTCCTCACAAGCACAAGCTTGCTGTGGGTATTGATTTAGGTACAACAAACTCGTTGGTTGCTGCAGTACGCAGTGGCGAGGCAAGTACACTCGTTGATCAACAAGGTCGAAGCATTTTACCTTCAGTTGTTCACTATACGTCAGAGTCGTACACCACTGGCGATGAAGCTCGTGCTAACGCGCAGACTGACCCTAAAAATACCATTATCTCAGTTAAGCGATTAATCGGTCGTTCACTGTCAGATATTCAACAGCGATACCCGTCTCTGCCATATCAGTTTGAAGAAAGTGATAATGGTTTACCTGTGATCCGTACAGAACAAGGCAACAAGAACCCAATCCAGGTTTCTGCTGATATTCTACGAGCGCTTGGTCAACGTGCTGAGTCTACGCTAGGCGGTGAGTTATCTGGCGCCGTAATTACGGTTCCTGCGTATTTTGATGATGCACAGCGTGCTGGTACGAAAGACGCGGCTCAACTTGCTGGTCTTCACGTGTTACGTCTTCTTAATGAACCGACTGCGGCAGCGATTGCTTACGGTCTGGATTCAGGTAAAGAAGGGGTGATTGCGGTTTATGATCTTGGCGGTGGCACGTTTGATATCTCTATCTTACGCCTGTCTAAAGGTGTTTTTGAAGTATTAGCAACGGGTGGCGACTCTGCATTAGGCGGAGACGACTTTGACCACTTGATCGCAGAGCACTTCCAAGAGCAAATGGGCTTATCAGAGCTAACCGCAGAACAGAATCGTATTCTTCTAGATGCAGCAACAGAAGCGAAGATTGGCTTATCTGAAGCTGAAAGCGTTAATGTTGAAGTGTTGGGTTGGGCTGGTTCATTAACTCGTGAAGAGTTTGAAGAGATCATCAAGCCACTGGTTAAGAAAACACTGCTTTCGTGCCGTCGTGCATTGAAAGATGCTGAAGTTGACGCGGATGATGTTCTAGAAGTCGTGATGGTCGGCGGTTCAACTCGTACATTGCTTGTCCGTGAAATGGTGGGTGACTTTTTTGGTCGTACGCCATTAACCAGCATAAACCCAGATGAAGTGGTTGCGATTGGTGCTTCTATCCAAGCGGACATCTTAGTCGGCAACAAACCTGACTCTGAAATGCTGCTGCTTGATGTTATCCCGCTTTCCCTCGGTATCGAAACTATGGGTGGCTTGGTCGAAAAGATCATTCCACGCAATACCACGATCCCTGTTGCTCGCGCACAAGAATTTACCACGTTCAAAGACGGTCAAACTGCAATGACAGTGCACACCGTGCAAGGCGAACGTGAGATGGTGGATGACTGTCGTTCATTGGCTCGTTTTGCTCTAAAAGGTATTCCACCAATGGCGGCTGGTGCGGCGCATATTCGTGTGACTTACCAAGTAGACGCTGATGGCCTGCTATCGGTTACTGCTATGGAGAAGAGCACAGGTGTTCAAGCTGAAATTCAGGTTAAACCGTCTTACGGCTTAAGCGATAATGAAGTGGCGAGCATGCTGAAAGATTCGATGACGTTTGCTAAAGAAGACATGCAAGCGCGTGCTCTTGCTGAACAACGTGTAGAAGCAGATCGTGTTATCGAAGGCCTTATTGCAGCAATGCAAGCTGATGGCGATGAGCTGCTTGATGAGCAAGAAAAGCAGCACCTTCTACAAGCTATTGAAGCACTGATTGAAGTGCGCAATGGCGAAAGCGCTGATGCCATCGAACTAGAAATTAAGAATACCGACAAAGCGAGCCAAGACTTTGCTTCTCGTCGTATGGATAAATCAATTCGAGCTGCACTGTCAGGTCAGTCAGTCGATAATATTTAATAGTTAGAGAATAGATAAACATGCCAAAGATTATTGTTTTACCTCACGAAGATCTATGTCCAGAAGGCGCTGTTTTAGAAGCAAAAACTGGTGAGACGGTTCTTGATGTTGCATTGAAGGCCGGTATTGGTATTGAACACGCATGTGAGAAGTCGTGTGCATGTACTACATGTCACGTCGTGATTCGTGAAGGTTTCGACTCATTAGAAGAAAGTGATGACCTAGAAGACGATATGCTTGATAAAGCATGGGGTCTGGAAATGGAATCTCGTCTTGGTTGCCAAGCTAAAGTAGCTGATACTGACCTAGTGGTTGAGATTCCAAAGTACACACTGAACTTAGCTTCTGAAGAGCACTAAGAACTCAGCTCGACTAAACGTGTTAGTAAAACTGGCATAGAATATAAGTCACTAAGATGACAAATCGTCGCTGATAAAGATAAGGAAATGTTATGAGTTTGAAATGGATTGATTCGCGAGATATTGCGATTGAACTATGTGATTTATACCCAGATACCGATCCTAAAACAGTACGCTTTACGGACTTGCATCAATGGGTGCTAGATCTTGAAGATTTTGATGATGAGCCGAATCACTCGAATGAGAAAATTCTAGAGGCCATTATATTGTGCTGGATGGATGAGATGGATTAATCCTCTTGTCTAATCACTTGGTCGCGGGTTGGTTCAGTCCAATGTAAAACGCAGCCAAGTTAACAATTCTTACTAAAAAAAGCGGACCTTATGGTCCGTTTTTTTATCAAAATGACATTTTCCTCCTACATAATGCTAACATCAGTGCGCTAATAAAAAACAATCAGAATCACATACTCAAAGTGGTTCATGACAAGGAGAAATCATGTCTACACAGATGTCAGTATTTTTAAGTCAAGAAGCTGCCCAGCCTCAGTGGGGAGCAAGAGCTATTTTATCGTTCTCAGAAGCGGGAGCGACAATTCACATTGGTGAAGGCCACGATCTAGGCGCGGTTCAACGTGCGGGTCGTACGCTTGACGGACAAGGTATCGCATTGGTTGCACTTAGCGGTAAAGGCTGGGATCTAGAAAGTGTTTGGGCTTTTTACCAAGGCTACCGTGGACCAAAGAAAAAGAATGCATTGGAGTGGGATACTCTAGCTGAAGCTGATCAGGTTGAATTGGAAGCACGTATCCGCGCGACAGATTGGACGCGTGACATCATAAACAAAACGGCTGAAGAAGTTGCCCCTCGTCAATTAGCGACAATGGCAGCTGAATACATCAAGTCAGTGGCACCAGCAGGCACTGTTAAAGCGAAAATCGTTAAAGACAAAGATCTCCTAACTGAAGGTTGGGAAGGCATCTATGCGGTAGGCCGCGGCTCTGAACGTACTTCTGCAATGCTTCAACTGGACTTCAACCCAACCGGCGATGAAAACGCACCCGTGTTTGCTTGTCTTGTGGGTAAAGGTATCACTTTCGACTCAGGCGGTTACAGCATTAAGCCAGGTCAATTCATGACAGCAATGAAGGCTGACATGGGTGGCGCAGCGACTATTACCGGTGGTTTAGGTCTAGCGATTGAACGTGGCCTGAACAAGCGCATTAAGCTTATCTTATGTTGTGCTGAGAATATGATCTCTGGTCGTGCATTGAAGCTTGGCGACATCATTACTTACAAAAATGGTAAGACTGTCGAGATCATGAATACCGATGCGGAAGGTCGTTTAGTTTTAGCTGATGGCCTGATGTTCGCAAGCGCTCAGAATCCAGAGTTGATCATCGACTGTGCAACGCTAACCGGCGCGGCTAAAAATGCATTAGGTAACGACTACCACGCATTATTGAGCTTTGATGATGAGTTGTCTCATCAAGCACTAACGGCTGCGAACCAAGAGAAAGAAGGTCTATGGCCATTGCCGCTTGCTGATTTCCACCGTGGTATGTTGCCTTCAAACTTTGCTGATCTTTCAAACATTAGCTCTGGTGATTACACTCCGGGTGCAAGTACAGCTGCCGCGTTCCTTTCTTACTTTGTAGATGACTACAAAAAAGGTTGGATTCACATGGATTGCGCGGGTACTTACCGCAAGTCATCAAGTGATAAGTGGGCTGCAGGCGCGACCGGTATGGGTGTTCGTACACTGGCTCGTCTTCTTATCGACCAAGCAAAATAATAATAAGAGTGAGCGGTATTTCGATACCGCTTATTCATAAACTCAGATCGAATGATCTTAGTAATTTCAGTATTTAATAACAAAAAAATGAAGTGAAGGAATCCCTATGGCTCTAGAAAGAACGTTCTCAATTGTTAAGCCGGATGCAGTTAAGCGTAACCTTGTCGGTGAAATCTACCACCGCATTGAAAAAGCTGGCCTACAGATTATTGCCGCTAAAATGGTTTCTCTTACAGAAGCGCAAGCAAGTGGCTTCTATGCAGAACATGAAGGTAAAGAGTTCTTTGGACCACTAAAAGAGTTCATGACTTCTGGTCCTATCATGGTTCAAGTACTTGAAGGCGAAAATGCGATCGCTCGTTACCGTGAACTAATGGGTAAAACTAACCCAGAAGAAGCTGCATGCGGCACTATCCGTGCTGACTACGCAATCAGCATGCGTTACAACTCAGTACACGGCAGTGATAGCCCTGAATCTGCGGCTCGCGAAATCGAATTCTTCTTCCCAGAATCTGAAATTTGCCCGCGTCCAGCTGAATAAGCAGACAACAGCAAGTCTCAATAAAGGCTTCACTTCGGTGAAGCCTTTTTCGTTTCTGGTGAGCTCTAGTTTTTTTTCGGTAGTGACGAGGGAAGCTGTTGGGAGTCTCAGTGTGCTGTCGGAGATTCCAGTACCTCGTTCCTCGGTTCTGGAATGACGAACAAGTCGCGTTAGTTGTAAGGCTGCGAAGATAACGAGCAGCGTTAGTAGGAGGTCGGAGAGGGCGCGAGTATTAGGTGGTTAAAGCCCGTCATTCCCGAAAGCGACGGAGGAGCGTAATCGGGAATCTCTCTTTGAATTGGCCAAACTTAAGCAGGTAAATTTGACTGTGTAAATTTTAATCACCTAAGTTTGAATGTCTTAGTAAACACAAGGTTTTACAGTGCTTGTTGAAGTTGCGTAAAGGCTGTACAATTCGCGCCCTTAATTATTGTTCCGTCATTGAGAGGCATCATGACCACAGCTAAAGTCAATCTACTCGATTTTGATCGTAAAGGTCTTCGTAAATTTTTCACAGAAGAACTGAATGAGAAAGCGTTTCGAGCAGAGCAAGTGATGAAGTGGATTTATCACTTCGGTGTCGATGACTTCGAACAAATGAACAACATCAACAAAAAGTTACGTGAGAAACTGCTGCATCGCTGTGAGATTGTTGCACCTATCGTTTCTGAAGCTCAGCACTCTGCGGATGGCACCATTAAATGGGCGATGAGCGTTGGTGACCAAGACGTTGAGACTGTATACATCCCAGATGGTGATCGTGCGACGCTATGTGTATCTTCGCAAGTAGGTTGTGCGCTTGAATGTAAATTCTGCTCTACGGCTCAACAAGGCTTCAACCGTAACCTGAAAGTTTCAGAGATCGTTGGTCAAATCTGGCGTGCAGCACGTGAAATCGGTTTAGAGAAAGAAACGGGTCGTCGTCCAATTACTAACGTCGTAATGATGGGTATGGGTGAACCTCTATTGAACATGAAGAACCTAATTCCATCATTGGAGCTGATGCTTGATGATCTGGGTTTCTCACTGTCTAAGCGTCGTGTAACAGTATCAACATCTGGTGTTGTTTCTGGTCTTGATCAGATGACAGATAACATCGATGTAGCTCTGGCGATTTCTCTACACGCACCAAACGATGCACTACGTAGCCAAATCATGCCAATCAACGACCGTTGGGATATCCAAGACTTCCTAGCATCGGTTCGTCGCTACATTGCTTCTTCAAATGCTAACCGCGGCAAAGTAACGGTTGAGTACGTTCTATTGGATCATGTGAATGATGATATGGACCACGCTCGTGAACTTGCTGAGCTAATGAAAGATACGCCTTGTAAGATCAACTTGATTCCATTTAACCCTTATCCGGGGTCGCCTTATAAGAAGCCAAGCAACTCTCGTATTGATCGCTTCCAAAAAACGCTGATGGAATACAACTACACAGTTACGGTTCGTAAAACTCGTGGTGATGATATTGATGCCGCATGTGGTCAGCTGGTTGGTGATGTTATTGATAGAACCAAGCGTACTAAAATGCTGAAAGCCGCCTCTGAAGCTAACTTGATCGCAGGTGATGTGATTCAAGTAAAAGCGGTTTAAATACCATTTAGATCTAAACAAGCCAGAAGGATTCCTTCTGGCTTGTTGCTTTTCTGGAAGGTGAATTTCCAATAATTGGATTTTTTCCCCATGCTTTCTTACATTTTTCGTCAAATTTTGGACAAAACCATGAGCTGACGGTAAATTTTGTTTAAAGTGTTTTTGCCTTGCAATGGCATTAGCTTATGATTAACTCATCTTAAATTAATTTAAGTGCTCGCTTGTTACCCGATAATCGTCAATGTGTCTATTTAGGTTGGCTACTTGATAAACTAGCTTCCTGAGAAGGTCATCCATAGTCAATGGGTGATGTTCGTCTTTAAGGGTTGATGATTTAGATAACAGGAAAAATTCCACATAAAGTGGGTTGTTAGATTGAGCTTAAACGACAATAAAAATGCTCTCATCAACCTGCGATAATACTTTAGAAGTTCACTCTCTATGAACACAGAACACGAAACACAAACAAAAGAAACTGTCGCTCCAGAAATCGAAGCGGGAACGCTGCTTAAAAATAAACGAGAATCTCTTGGTTTAACACAAAAGCAGATTTCTGATCGTTTAAAGCTGCGCGTTACGCTGATCCAACAAATTGAAGAAAACCAATTCGAGTCAGATCAAGTTGCCACCTTTATGCGTGGCTACATTCGTTCATACGCGAAATACGTCAATCTTGACGAAAAGGTCGTATTGAGCGCACTCCATCATGCTGGTGACGCTCAACATCAAGAACAAGAAATGTTGAGCTTTTCTCGTAAGACCAAAACCGAGAAGCACAACAGCCGTATTATGATCCTTACTTGGAGCATTTTTGCGGTAATTGCGGGTATCTCCTCACTGTGGTGGTGGCAGAACCAACAACAAGACACCCTATCTCAATCTTTAGCTAATACTGAAAGCTCAGAAGAGCTAGCTGTAGAAGAATCACTTGCCCCTGAATTCACCTCTTTAGAAGTGATAGAAGCTGAACAAAATGAAGAGGGTACTTCTGTTGTTGAAGGTACTGATGACCTTGCTGCGATAAGCGATGCGGAAGATTCTGTTACATCAACTGACGAAACTACTGCACAGCAAGCAACAGAGACAGAACCAACTGCTGAAGTTGCTGCTAATGCTGTTAATGCAGAAGCTGTTGAAGCAAGCACTGCGCCTGAAGCTGTGATTAACGAGTTAGTGATGCAGTTCTCTGCTGATTGCTGGATCCAAGTGAAAGATGCTTCGGGCAAAACCTTGTCGACTGGCATCAAAAAAGCAGGCCAGTCGTTAAATCTATCAGGAACTGCGCCATATAAAGTGATTCTAGGTGCGCCAGAGGGCGTATCGATGACATTTGCAAGTGAACCTGTCGACCTTTCTGGGTATACTTCAGGCAAAGTAGCTAGAATAACCTTACCTTAGAGTTAATATGCAACACGAATCTCCTATTATTCGTCGCAAATCAACCCGTATTTATGTGGGTGATGTGCCGATCGGTGATGGTGCACCAATTGCTGTGCAATCCATGACCAACACAAGAACAACAGATGTAGCCGCGACCGTTGCTCAAATTAGAGCTCTGGAAAAAGTTGGCGCTGATATCGTTCGCGTATCTGTACCGACTATGGATGCCGCTGAAGCCTTTAAGCTAATCAAGCAGCAGGTCTCTGTTCCTTTGGTTGCTGATATTCACTTCGACTACCGTATCGCACTTAAAGTGGCTGAATACGGCGTTGACTGTCTGCGTATCAACCCAGGTAACATCGGTAACGAAAGCCGCATTCGCTCTGTTGTGGATTGTGCTCGTGATATGAATATCCCGATTCGTATTGGTGTTAACGGCGGTTCTCTTGAAAAAGAGATCCAAGAGAAATACACAGAGCCTACAGCAGAAGCGCTTGTTGAATCTGCAATGCGTCACGTAGACATCCTAGACCGTTTGAACTTTGATCAATTTAAAGTCAGCGTTAAGGCGTCTGATGTATTCCTAGCCGTCGGTTCTTACCGTTTGCTTGCTAAGCAGATTGATCAACCTCTTCACCTTGGCATTACCGAAGCGGGTGGTGCGCGTGCAGGTTCTGTGAAGTCAGCGGTAGGTTTAGGCATGCTTCTCTCTGAAGGTATCGGCGATACGCTGCGTATTTCGCTCGCGGCTGATCCTGTTGAAGAGATCAAAGTTGGCTTTGATATTCTTAAATCTTTGCGCATTCGCTCGCGTGGCATCAACTTCATTGCGTGCCCGAGCTGTTCTCGTCAAGAGTTCGATGTTATTAACACCGTTAATGCCCTTGAAGAGCGCCTAGAAGACGTGATTACTCCAATGGATGTATCTATCATCGGTTGTGTGGTTAACGGCCCTGGTGAAGCTGAAGTGTCTCACTTAGGTCTAGCTGGTAGTGCACGTAAGAGTGCTTTTTACGAAGACGGTAAGCGTCAGAAAGAGCGCTTCGATAACGATGACCTTGTCGACAAACTTGAAGCTAAGATTCGTGCAAAAGCATCAGTGCTTGATAAAGCAAATCGCATTGATGTAGAAAACTTAGAAGATTAATACAACGCGATGGGGTGTGATTGTCTATTCGCACTGATACCTGGTCGTGAGAAATTACGGAATAAATACTGTGGCTAAAAATATCCAAGCAATTCGAGGCATGAACGACTGCCTTCCAACTCAATCACCACTGTGGCAGAAAGTAGAAAGCGCAGTTAAAAGTGTGGTGAGCGCATACGGTTACAACGAAGTACGTATGCCTATCGTTGAAGAAACAAACCTATTTAGCCGTGCGGTTGGTGAAGAGACAGACGTTGTTTCTAAAGAGATGTACACCTTTGATGACCGCAATGGTGACAGTCTAACGCTGCGTCCAGAAGGAACAGCAGGTTGTGTACGTTCATGTATTCAAAACAGCCTTATTAACCGTGATGAACAGCGCCTATGGTACATGGGCCCAATGTTCCGTCACGAGCGTCCTCAAAAAGGTCGTTACCGTCAATTCCACCAATGTGGTGTTGAAGTGTTTGGCCTAGACGGCCCAGATGTTGACGCTGAACTTATTATGATGACAGCACGTCTATGGCGTGAACTAGGTATCGATAAGCACGTTCGTCTTGAATTGAACTCAATCGGTTCTCAAGAAGATCGCGTAAGCTACCGTACTGCGTTAGTGGCTTTCCTTGAGCAACACATTGATGTGCTAGATGAAGACTGCAAACGTCGCATGCACACTAACCCTCTACGTGTTCTGGATACTAAGAACCCGGATGTTCAAGCTATCTTAGGTGACGCACCTCGACTATCTGAATATCTAGGTGAAGAATCGAAGCAACATTTTGCTGGTTTGTGTGAACTTCTTGACGCTGTTGGTATCGAATACCAAGTTAACGAGCGTCTAGTACGCGGCCTAGATTACTACAACCGCACCGTATTTGAGTGGATCACAGACAGCCTTGGTGCCCAAGGTACAGTATGTGGTGGTGGCCGTTACGATGGTCTTGTTGAACAACTCGGCGGCAAAGCAACCAATGCTGTTGGCTTCGCTATGGGTCTAGAGCGTCTAGTCCTTATGATGGAAACGCTAGAACTTACAGAAGTTCGTCGTAGTGTTGACGTATACATGGTTGCTGCTGGCGAAGGTACAATGATCGCGGGCATGCAGTTAGCGAATCAATTACGCGATAACGTTGAAGGCGTACGTGTGATGAACCACTTCGGTGGTGGTAACTTCAAGAAGCAATTCAAACGTGCTGACAAAGTAGGTGCTGTTGTGGCGTTGGTACTTGGTGAGAACGAAGTTGCTGACAATACAGTTGTGCTAAAAGATTTGGTTGGCGGCGAGCAACAAACCGTGTCTCAAACGGAAGTTGCAGAAAAAGTTGCTGCGTTAATCTAAGCCATTGAGCAAACGCTCATCATGATTATCAACGTCAGCACTATGCTGGCGTTTAAAGAATTAAAGAGGACAGGAAGTGGAACTTTACGATAGCGAAGAGCAACAAGTTGAAGCCATTAAAGATTGGTGGAAAGAGAATGGCAAAGCCGTAATCTTTGGTGCGGTTATTGGTTTAGGTGGCCTATTTGGTTGGCGCTATTACCAAGATTCAGTCGTTGAAGCGCGTGAAGCCGCTTCAGAAAGCTACACCTCTGCAATCTCAGCTCTAGATGCTAAAGGCGTTGATGCTCAATCTGATATTCAAGCTTTCATCGACGCAAACAAAGACGCTGAATATTCAGTACTTGCTGCTATGCAATTAGCAAAAGCGCAAGTTCAAGCGGGTGACCTTGCTGCTGCACTAGAACAACTTGAGTGGGCAAAATCGGCAACTAAGGACGCGGCATTAGCGCCACTACTGACTTACCGTGTTGCTCGTCTCAAAGCTGAGCAAGGTGAATTTGACGCAGCATTGACTGATCTTGAAGCGATGACTGACGAATCTTGGACTGGCCGTGTTGCTGAACTGCGTGGTGATATCTCACTTCGTAAAGGCGACACAGATGCAGCTTACAGTGCTTACTCTGAAGCTCAACAAGCTGCTGATGCGAGCCAAACGCTTCAAATCAAACTTGACGACCTAGCTAAATAAGGCGCTTTGAATGAAGAAGATGTTTCCAAAAGCGGCGTTGTGTGCGATTGCTCTTGGCCTGCTAGCGGGCTGTGCAAGTGAAGAAGACACCGTAATCATGGCACCAGTACCAACGGTAAACAGCGAGTTTACTCCTAGCCAGGAATGGTCTACGTCGGTTGGTGATGGTGTTGGTCACTACTTTTCAAAACTAACGCCAGAATTGGCTTACGACAAAGTATTTGTTGCAAGCCGTGAAGGTATGGTTAAAGCGCTTGACCCTGAAACAGGTAAAGAGCTTTGGAAAGTCGATCTTGAGAAAGAAGTACTGGCTCGTTTATCGGGTGGCTTAACGGCAGCTTACGGTAAGGTATTTGTTGGTTCTGAAAATGGCGAAGTGATCGCGCTGGATGAATCAACCGGTGAAGAGCTGTGGCGTGTATCAGTGAATGGTGAGGTGCTTGCATCCCCTGCAACTGAAAGCAACATGGTTATTGTTCATACCAGTCGTGGCATGTTGACCGCGTTAGATCAAGAAAGCGGTGAGCAAAAATGGACCATCAGTACCGAAGTACCAAGCCTAACACTTCGTGGCGATAGCTCGCCTGTTACTGTTTCAGGTGGTGTATTCTGGGGTACGGCAAATGGTCGTTTAGCCGCAGCTATCGTTGATCGTGGTCAGCTTATTTGGCAACAGCCAGTAGGCACGCCAAAAGGTGCAACGGAAATCGATCGTTTAGTTGATGTGGATGCATCACCGGTTGTTCTTGGTGGCACCCTGTATACCGTAGGTATCAATGGTCAGCTGATTGCTATCGATCTTCGTTCTGGTAAGCCAGTTTGGAAACGTAACTACTCGTCAGCGATTGATTTAGCGAGTGATGGTAGCCGTTTGTTCGTTGTGACTGACAAAGACCATGTGGTTGCGGTTGATGCGCGTAGTGGTACTGAACTGTGGAGCACTCCATTGTTAGAAAACCGCTTACTGACAGCACCTGCTATTATTAATGGTTATGTAGTTGTTGGTGATACTGAAGGTTATCTGCACTGGTTAGATCGTTCATCGGGTGAGTTTGTTGCTCAACAGTTGGTCGATGATAGCGGCTTTGCGGTTGCGCCAATTGAAATGCCTGAAGGCTACTTAGTGACGACTCGCAATGGCGATGTAAAGAAACTAACGATTAGCCAATAAAAGCGTGATATAATTCACAGTCGGCTCCTGGTTGGTAACAGCTAGGAGCCGTTTTGTTGTTATAAATTAATAAACCGTGTGGTTATAGGTAAGAGTTTAAACTTGCGATCAAGTGCTTACCTATAACTACATTTAGAGAAGAAATTGTAGAGGTTGTTATGGTACCTGTTGTTGCTCTAGTAGGGCGTCCGAACGTAGGTAAATCTACGTTATTTAACCGATTGACTCGAACTCGTGATGCATTGGTTGCGGATTTCCCTGGCTTAACGCGTGACCGTAAATACGGCCATGCTCATTTTAGCGAGCATGACTTTATTGTTATCGACACTGGTGGTATCGACGGTACCGAAGAAGGTGTTGAAACTAAAATGGCTGAACAGTCGCTAGCGGCGATTGATGAAGCTGATGTCGTTCTATTTATGGTAGATGGCCGTGCGGGTCTAACACCTTCAGACGTAGCTATTGCTAAGCACCTTCGTCAACTAGAAAAGCCTTCAATGCTAGTAGTAAACAAGGTTGATGGTATCGACCCTGATGCTGCAAGTGCTGATTTCTGGCAACTAGGCGTAGAAGACATGTACCAAATCGCTGCAGCGCACGGTCGTGGTGTAACAGCGTTGATTGATCTTGCTCTAAACCCATTCGCTGAAGCGTTAAAAGCTGAGAATGGTGAAGTAAGCGATTTAACTGAATTTGAAGACGAAGAAGAAGAGCAAGTTGATTTCACTGAAGAAGAAGCGGAAGAAGAATTCAAGCGCCTTCAAGATCAACCGATTAAGCTAGCGATCATTGGTCGTCCTAACGTAGGTAAATCAACACTAACTAACCGTATTCTTGGTGAAGAACGTGTTGTTGTTTACGATATGCCAGGTACAACTCGTGACTCTATCTACATTCCGATGCAGCGTGATGAGCGTGAATACGTTCTGATTGATACTGCGGGTGTTCGTCGCCGTAAAAATATCAACGAAACAGTTGAGAAGTTCTCAGTGGTTAAAACACTGAAAGCGATTGAAGATGCTAACGTTGTATTACTGCTTATCGATGCTCGCGAGAACATCTCAGATCAAGATCTAAGCTTGTTAGGCTTTGCGTTGAATGCTGGTCGTTCAATTGTTATTGCCGTAAACAAGTGGGATGGCCTAGATAACGACGTTAAAGATCGTGTTAAGAAAGAACTAGATCGTCGTTTAGGTTTCGTTGATTTCGCACGTATTCACTTTATCTCTGCACTTCACGGTACTGGTGTTGGTCACTTGTTCGAGTCTGTTCAAGAAGCTTATAAGTCAGCAACGACTCGTGTTGGTACTTCTGTACTTACTCGTATCATGAAGATGGCGACTGATGATCACCAACCACCTATGGTTCGTGGTCGTCGTGTTAAATTGAAATACGCGCACGCTGGTGGCTACAACCCACCGATTATCGTTATCCACGGTAACCAAGTACGTAACTTGCCAGATTCATACAAACGATTCTTGATGAACTACTACCGTCGTTCACTAGAAATTATGGGTACACCTATTCGCATTCAATTCCAGAACAGCGAGAACCCATTTGAAGCTAAGACTAACAAGCTGACAATTTCTCAAGAACGTAAACGTAAACGTATGATGAGCATGGTTAAAGGTCGTAAGTAAACCTTTCCAATAGATTTGATACCCGAGCCTGTCTCGGGTATTTTTTTAAGTAAAATTCACGTTATCTGATAATCGCGTCTTTGATTCCGTTATCAGCTAGCGACTTAGACTAGATTCCAAAAGAAGAATGATATGACCACTAGCGATTTGATTACACCAGCGTCAGCAATCACACCAACCATCACTCAATTTTGTCATCAAACTTGGCTGCTCAATGCAAAAGCGGTGTACGTTGAAAGTGACGACAGCAAAACTCACTTGATCACTGACGTGACACCTTTCCACCCTGTGAGTCATATTTGGCCCGATCACCCAGCAGACCGAGGTTTTGTCAGCGTAGGTGGTGAACAGTATATTGTTGAAGATTGCCTTGTCGGTGCAATAGAGCAATCTACTGGAAATCTTTATATTGCAGCAGATATCCCTGTTAAGCGTGATACGGAAGGGTGGGCGTTTGTGGTTGTCCACCAGCTACCTGTATCAGCTTCCATGATTAAGGTTAACGACGAAGTCGTGTTGTCGGTTGATAAAGAGCACCAAGCCAGTTTGAGCCGCGGTCATAGTGCCGGACATGTTGCTTTCTTAGCGTTGAATAAAGTATTGGCTGAGAGTTACTGGCGTAAAGATGCGGACAGAAAAGATCCACTCGGCAGCTATGACTTCAATAGCTACGCACAGGTGACTAGCTTTGTGACTCCAGAGTTGTGTACCGATAAGTATCGTTTAGGTAAAACCTTGAAGAAACGCGGTCTGAACGTTGCTGACATGCTAACGAACCTTGATGGCATTGAGGCCAATATCAACCAGATGATTGCAGGCTGGCTTGCTGAATCGACTCTTGTAACGATGAGACTAGAAGGTGAGGCGTTAACAGACTCTCGCTACTGGGAATGGCAGCTAGATGACGAGACTTTAGTGTCTATTCCGTGTGGTGGTACTCACATCGACAATACTTCAGAACTTAAGGCATTGTCGGTTAAGTTAACCCAATTAGATGACCAACATATCGAAATGCAGACGTGTGTATCTCGATGATCTCAATTAAAGATCGAAAATAGATTATTCTGCATTGTTGGTTTTATTTTCTTATTTTTGGTTATATATTCCATTTTAAATTGAAATGCAGTATATGTAACTTATGCTTTCGGTGTGTGGTGATATAAATATTCTTTTTGGGGTAGATCGCTGATCAAAGTAGATAAAGCAAAAGATCAACCTATGATCTTCGGTGGTGTGTTGTGGTAATTTAGTGTGTTAATATTGACCAGTATACAGGCTTGCATAAGAACAGGCTGTTCCCACCATATAATTGAAAGCTTTAGTGAATGAAACAACAATTTTTATTAGAAGGTCACCGAGCAGTAAACAGTTTGCTTCGAAAGCTTGCCCTTGGATTGAATCGCAAAGAATTAAATCGCAAGATCATTCAACTCACCGAGCAGATTTTTGGTCAAAGGATGGCCTCTATCCTATTGCTAAACCCCGAATCGAATACATTACATTTAGAATATGCTCCAAACTTGCCTGATTTTTATAACCAGCAGATAGAAGGGGTGGGTGTTGGTGCCGGAATTGGTTCCTGTGGCGAAGCGGCGGCACTTAAGAAAGCTGTCATGTGATCTGCTCCAGTCAGACTGGACACTTAGCTAAGCGACATTTCGCTTTTCAAAG
>NZ_JBFSRZ010000033.1:0-52694 GCF_041466065.1 Vibrio sp. 10N.239.312.C11 | reverse complement strand
GCTTAGCTAAGTGTCCAGTCTGACTGGAGCAGATCATAACGTGTTCGATACGCTGCTTTATTTCTTTCCCCGTTAAACCCAACGCACCTTGCCAATAAGTATCAAATATTTCTTTCAAGTACGGAAACTGACAACCTTTGTTTTTGGCACGTCCAGTCGGCTTTGGGCTTATCAAAAAAGCTCCAGCTTCACGAAGTGGCTTAGTATGGAAGCTATGACACTGCCTTCCTATAAAGCTGGAAACACCGCCAGATAAAGTAGGATCTTTTTTAACGTAAATTTTAAACCCAACTTTTGACAACTCCAAAAAAGATGATGAGACGTGATATTCCGGCTCTAGATGGTAAATGCTCTTTTCGTAATCAACTTGATTGAAAAGCAATTTCGAAACATCGGCTTCCAAGATATAGCCTTCCTGAGCGACAACATTCTGGATCTTTATGTGGTCCAAAGGGACGTTGAACTTAGGCTCTATAGTAGCTGCTTGCTTACATACCGCATACTTCAGCTTTACGCCAGTAAACTTAACAACGGAAAGTTTATTTTTAAGGGCCACCTTATGAGACTCATCAACTTCAAAAACGTACTTCGATACAGGTACTGACCTGCATAGGTTCACATCGTCTTCGCCATCAAACAGAAATACTCCTTTAAACGTATTAACCGAAACTTCGTGAGAAGCCGCAAGCTTCTTTAGATCATCAGGATTTAGTTCCAGAAGTTCAACATCACAAAGTTTGGTCGATGAATACAACTCAGATGTATTTATGCGTGGAGCCTCGAATGGATCGAATTCTTGGCCCCAAAAAAAATACCTATTTAGCTGTAATTTCTTAAGTAAAGCGCTTTCACTCAGAACTACATCGGCTTCGGTAAGTTGCTCAAGTTTTGGATCAATAGCCCATACATTGCAGCCATCAGGTACCTTCACGAAAACAGAAATGCCCAAATCATGGCATTTATTTAGTTTATCAGCGATAGCTCTATCAGAGTCTACATCACCCAACATGTAAAACTTTTTGTTCGATAGCCTCATCTAACTACTCCACTTGTCGCTATAAGTCGCTATTAATAGCAGAAATAGCAGCTACTAAATGTTTTCCGGTTCATAGAAATACAATACCCCGTAGGAGAAGGTCTCAATACTCATAATGATCAACACCACAGGAAAGTTGATGATTGAACTGTAACTTACCATCAAGCTAACCACGATGTTGGAGTTTAGGGCTATTAAGACGCAACATATACGCCCTTTAGAAATCATTTATATCGGACACAAATTCATCTACTGCTTGTCGGATATTTAAAGCAAAGACTTCAGCAAGCTTTGACATTGGTTTGTGAGCAGGTGTGAGTATTGCGTGATCATAAGCTATAGCAGGAGCAAATGGACGAAATACAACGTTCCCTTGATTTCCTTTATATAGTTTATAACTAGCGGCACTGATAGGGTCACAGATACAAGCACATAACTGTTGTTCGACAAACTCAAAACCAGAGATGTAGTTTTGAAGCTCAAACCTAGGTCGATAAGTGGCGTTGTATTCTTCAAATAACAGCCTTGTGTGCTCACTTGCTGAATGACGAGTAAACAGCGCTGCTAGGGGGACATTATCTAAGTCTTGTGGAGTAATGAGCGGTTTACTCGCTAAAGGATGATCCTTGTGTAGTGCACATACTCCCTCAAGCTGGATAGGTTCTACATGAAATGAATCTCTGTCCTTAGGCAGCTCTGAATAACCTATATCGTACTGCTGAGATGCAATCCAGTCTTGAACAATAGTAGAACTTCGCATCATCATGGATACTTCAACTTCAGGTCTGTCCTTTACATATTCAGCTATAACATGCGGCATAAAAAATAATGCTGCAGCAGGCATACAAGCAATACGTAACTTCCCTCTAGTCAGGTTTTTCACTTCTGCCATTAACTGAGTTGAACGGGTTAAACGTTCTAAAATCGCATCAGTTTCTTCTAACAAAAAATATGCTTCAGGGTTGGGGATTAAACGCCCCTTTTGTCGTTCAAAAAGTGTCAAACCTAGCTCCTTCTCAAGACCTACGATCATAGAGCTCACTGCTGGTTGAGTTCGGCATAAGGTTTTTGCAGCCACAGTCACCGATCCCGAACGCATTACGGCACGGAACGTTTCTAATTGTTTTATCGAAAGATTGCTCATGACACCCTATAAGTTAAATTTATGACTTTAGAGTAATTTTAAATTTGTTTTTATTGATTGTCACCAATAAAATAACCAAATAATTACAAATACAACAATAAGGAAACATACAGTGGAGCAAAAATTTCGATACTTGCTCACGGCCTTGATTGCATCTGTAGCTCTAATGCAATTTATTCAGGTTGTGACACGATATATTTTTGAGATCCCAATTATGGGACTCGAAGAATCAATGGTCATTCCTACAATCTGGCTATATATGCTTGGGGCCGTTAATGCTTCAAGAGAAAACTCTCAGATACGAGCAAATGTCTTAGAAATTTTCATAAAAAGTGAACGCGGGCACACAATTTTGGCACTAGTCGGAGAAGTAATAAGTTTTATTATTTCAAGCTGGCTTACTTATTGGGCGTGGGACTATGTCAAGTACGCTTGGCGCGTATGGAAAGAAAGCCCTACCCTCTATATCCCTACTTTTTATCATGAATGCTCCGTATTCATCGGACTTCTTCTGATCACTCTTTTTATTGCCATACATATCATAAAGTTGGTTAACCAGCTTAGAACTCCATCGTCTTTCGTAAATAAGGTGAAACAATGATTGAAGTTGCTCTATTAGCCGTCGCAGTTTTGGTCATACTACTAACTATCGGCGTACCCCTTCCATTTTGTTTCGGCGGCGCGTTGATGGTAATGAGTATTGCCAGTGACATGTCGATGAAAGGCAATATGATGTGGGGAGCCGGGCAGTTGATGAACCCCGTATTGTTGGCCATTCCTTTATTTGTTTTAGCTGGGACCATTATGAGTAGGAGCGGGATCGCTGCTAGTTTGTTAGGTTTTGTGAACGTATTTGTCGGTCATATACGTGGTGGGCTAGGTATCGTAGCTTCCGTTAGTTGCGCGATTATCGGGGCAATTTCTGGAAGCGGATTAACCGGTATTGCAGCTATCGGGCCACTACTTATCCCCGAGATGGAAAAACGAGGCTACCCGCGAGCCTATGCGACAGCACTCATTGCTAACTCGTCAATATTAGGTCTACTCATTCCGCCAAGCGTGACAATGATTGTTTATGGTTGGGTTACTGACACATCAATTCTGGCTTGTTTCCTCGCGACACTTGGTCCTGGATTGTTGGTTACGTTCAACTTTGCCGCAATCAATATGTTTATGGCTCGTAAGTTCCCACTTGTTTTAGATGACAAGCTGAGCTTACCAGAGATGTTTAAGAAAGCTTCTAGCCAAACATTTAACGCAGTGCCTGCTTTATTGATGCCAGTAATTATCCTTGGTGGTATTTATGGCGGCATTATGACTCCAACAGAAGCTGCGGCAGTTGCTGTTATCTATGCTGTTCCAGTCGGCTTTATGATCTATAAAGGATTGAGTTGGAAGACATTATTAGAATCCGGCAAAGAATCTGCAACAGCGGTTGGATCTATCATGTTTATGATTTTATTCAGTCTAATTCTTAGCCAAATGTTTGTTGTAGAAGGAATCCCCCAACAATTAGTTGAAGCTATCTTCAATATTACTGATGACAAATTTTTATTACTAATTTTTATTAATCTGTTGTTGTTTGTCGTTGGTATGGTCGTGAACGATTTGACTGCAATCATTCTTATAGCGCCTTTGCTTTTGCCACTAATGACGGCAATTGGCATCAGCCCAATTCAATTTGCTGCAATCATGGGAGTCAATACCGCGATGGGCGGAGTAACCCCACCATATGCGTCAATCCTATACCTTGGTGCTCGCATCGGTAACGTAAAATTCTCTGAAGTTGTTGGGCCTGCAATGCTACTCATTTTATTTGGGTATCTACCTGTCGTAATTCTTACGTCTTTTTGGTCAGAATTATCTCTGTACCTCCCTACTATGTTTGGTTATTAAAAGGAAATTAACAATGTTAAAAACAAGTAAGTTAAAACCATTAAAAACAATAAAAAATGTCACTATGTTGGCATCACTTATGGCCGCCGCCCTAAGTACTTTCCCTGCACATGCTACAACGCTAAAAATCAGTCATGTACGCCCACAAGGTACCGTAGTTGATAATGACATCAAGCAGTTAAGCAACGATCTAAAAGCCTCGACAGATGGCGACCTTAAACTAAGAGTCTATGCTGCTAACGCTTTAGGTGATTACACGTTAGTACAGGAACGAATTTCAATTGGTGCAATTGATATGGCATTGCAACCAGCCTCCACATCTACCGACCGTAGAATGCAAATTGGTTTATTACCTTTCTTAGCAAACGATTGGCAAGAAGCTCAAAGTATCTACGGTTCGAATGCACCAGTACGTGAAGCAATGGAAGAGCTATTTGCTAAACAAGATATAACATTGCTCGCAGCCTACCCTGTTTACTTTGGAGGAATTTCGTTAAACCGTAATGCAGTTGGTGCTGGTGATCCCGATATAACCAAAGGTATTAAGCTTCGTGTACCACCGATCAAGAGTTTCCAGTTATTAGCAGATAACGTCGGCTATATTGGTTCACCCCTACCTTTTTCAGAAGCTTTTACGGCAGTACAAACTGGTGTAGTTGATGGTGTTATTGGTTCTGGAGCTGAAGGCTATTATGCTTCATTCCGTGATGTAACAAAAACCTATATTCCTCTCAATACCCACTTCGAAATCTGGTACCTGATGATCAATTCTGAGCGCTTAGAAGATCTCGATGAAGCAGAGAGAGCAGCTCTCAAAACAGCCGCAGCTCAATTTGAAAACCGTCGTTGGGGCGCTGCACAACTAGACCAGAAAGCCAATGAACAAAAACTGGTAGAAGCTGGTGCAACAATCATAGAAATGACTCCAAGTCAGTTGAGCAAAACAGCTAACAAAGTACGCGCTACAGTATGGCCTCAAATTATTGACGATATCGGTTCTGATTGGAGCCAGCCAATCTTAGACAAAGCGCTTAATTAAGAAACACCAACCAAAGGGGGCACCCCTGCCCCCTCAACGAAAGCATAAGAGAATGTTATGAAACCGGAATATATTGTTGTCGGTGGCGGAATTGTGGGTTGCGCACTAGCTTATGGCCTTCTTAAAGCGGGTCATCAGGTAACAGTACTGGATGGCGGCGACCTCGATCATCGTGCATCTCGTGGCAATTTTGGCTTGGTTTGGTTGTCGAGTAAAGGGCTCGACGCACCTCACTATGCAGCATGGACTCGCCGATCTGTAAAGTTATGGAAAGAGCTCGCAGAAGAATTAGAAAACGTTACCGGACATAAGCTTAACCTAGTGCAAGAAGGGGGATACGATTTCCACTTCTGTGAAGAAGAATTAATGGCTAAAGCTAAGCAGTATGAGCACCTACGTAAGCAATTGAATAGCGACCATCCATATGAAATTTGGGATCGCAAACGCCTAATACAGGAGGAGCCCGAAATTGGCCCTGACGTCGTCGGTGCAATTTACGGAGCAGAAGATGGTCATGTCAATCCATTGAAGTTACTCAATGCGTATACTGCCGCGATCCGAAAGCTCGGTGCTAATTTAATTACTGGAACGAATGTGTCTGATATTAACCAAGATAAGTCGGGAACGTTTCAAGTCACGTTAGAAGATGGGAGGATTTATTCTAGCGACAAAGTTGTTTTGTCTGCAGGTTTAGGAGCAGCTCAATTAGGCCCAAAACTCAACTTCAAAGCATTAGTCTCTCCTCAAAAAGGGCAAGTTTTAATCACTGAAAAGCTCCCCAAAAAGGTGAAGCGCCCCTCCGGTATTATTCGCCAGGTAGATGAAGGTGGTATCCAGATAGGAGACTCTAAGGAGAATGCTGGATTTGACAACAATGACACCATCGAAACTACAGCTGCTATAGCTGAGCGAGCGATTGCTGTTTATCCATTTTTAGAGCACACCAGGCTAATTCGAAGTTGGGGTGCGACTCGGATCGTTTCACCTGATGGCCTACCAATATATCAACAATCAAAAACACATCCAGGAGCTTACCTAGTGAGTTGCCACAGCGGTATTACACTAGCCGCAGTCCATAGTTATTTGTTACCGCATTGGCTTGAGCAATCTACTAACGCACCAGATTTGGAGGTATTCAGTGAAGACAGATTCTAGATTCCAACGACTTGCCTCGGATAAAGAGAAAACATCAATTCAGTTTGAATGGGAAGGTCAATATTACAAGGCGTATGACGGAGATACCATAGCTGCAGCATTGCTAGCAGCAACGGTAGATCATACTCGTACAACGCCTCAATCCGGCTCACCAAGAGCACCGTTTTGTATGATGGGTAGTTGCTTTGAGTGCCGCGTTGAAGTCGATGGAGAACCTAACATTCAAGCTTGCATGAATTTGATTAAAGACGGCATGAAAATTCGCCGACAAACAATGTAATAGGAGGTTTCATGCTGGAACAATCAAACATGAATTTTGATGTGTGTGTGATCGGAGCTGGGCCTGCAGGAATGTCAGCAGCAGTTCAATGCTCTATGGCGGGAGCAAATGTCATGGTTATCGACGAACAAGCTCGTCCAGGAGGCCAAATTTATAGAGCCATACAAGAATCAGGTCACCCACACGGACATATATTTGGGCCAGATTATTTAAGAGGTGCCGAACTCGTTAAAACTTTTAACCAAGCTAACATCTCTTATTTCTCTGGCGCTACGCTATGGCGAATTGATTCAGACAACGCGGTTTATTGGAGTCGCGATGGGAAAGCTCAAAAAGCGACCGCGAAGAAAATCATCATAGCAACGGGGGCGATTGAGAGACCATTCCCATTCTCAGGTTGGACACTACCAGGGGTGATGACTGCAGGGGCTTGCCAAATCATGATGAAAACATCAGGCATTGTCCCTAAAGATGCAATCTTGGTTGGAACAGGTCCCCTTCTCTACCTACTCGCCGTACAGATGAGCGATGCCGGCGCTACACCGAAGGCCATTGTCGATACTCAGCAAAGCGCAAGTTACTTTAAAGCAGCCGGATATTGGTTGAATGCATGGCAAGGACGCAATTACATAGCCAAAGGCTTAACGCTCCTTTCCAAAATTCATAAGCTTGGGATCAAGCGTCATACATCTGCTACTCACATTGAAGCACTAGGTAACCAACATTTAGAAGGTTTAACCTTTCAAAGTTCAGGAAGAACCGTCGAACTTAAAGGTGAAACTGTCTTAGCACATATTGGAGTGATTCCTAACGTCCAACTCACTCGCGCTATGGGGTTGGAACATGTTTGGGATTCATTACAAGTTTGCTGGAAGCCTAAGTTAGACAGTAACAACATGAGTTCACGTTACGGTGTGTTTGTTGCTGGCGACAGCGGGGGCATTGGAGGAGCACTCGTTGCAGAATTACAAGGGGAACTCGTCGCACAAAATACTCTGCAAGATCTTGAGCTTAACGGTAATCCCATAACTAAAAATAACGATAACCCCATAAAAACAATAATAAACAAAGAGCTATCGGTACGACCGTTTCTTGATGCGCTGTACACCCCACCTAAGCAAGCCCTCACCCCCAGCGACCAAACGATCGTTTGTCGGTGTGAAGAAGTAACAGCAAAACAAATCCGCGATCACGTAGATCAGGGAGCCTGTGGGATTAATCAAATAAAAACGTTCACTCGTTGTGGCATGGGCCCGTGTCAAGGACGCCATTGCGGCTCAACGGTGGCCCATATTATTAGTGACAAAGTCGGCATTTCAATGGAAAAAGTAGGCTACTACCGACTACGCAACCCTATTAAACCATTGAAACTTGGAGAGCTAGCAAGTCTCACCCCCGCAAAGAGTTCATTTATTAAAAAGTATAACAAAGGAAATACTAAATATGAGCAAGATACAGAGACTGCATACTAATCAACGTATGAGCAAAATTGTAACCCATAACGACATAGTATATTTATGTGGTCAAGTCGGAGTCCGTGGCACAAGCGTTACGGAGCAAACAAGAGAAGCGCTTACAAGAGTAGAAAGCCTTCTTGTTGAAGCAGGAAGTGATTGTCAGCATGTTTTACAGGTCACAGTATGGCTAGCTGATATGAGCGATTTCAATGAAATGAATGCAGTATGGGATGAATGGTTTGATGAAGGGTTCGCACCTGCGCGCGCTTGTGGCGAAGCGAAACTCGCTAGCCCTGAACTCAAGGTCGAGCTACTTGTGACTGCAGCACGCAAAACCAAAATTTAAAATTTGTAGCGATTATCCACCGGGAGGCCCATGTGTTAACGGTCTAGTTCAATAACTAGACCGTTAACAGAACCATAAATTACATTTTGAAATATATAAGGGCTTATCTAAAACTCTCCCATTAAACGTTTGTACTCCACGTCATCTTCATACATCACTGTTTAAAACGACTTTTAGTTGAGCTTTAAACTTGCCAAGAAATTGTTGATTACTCATTACAGCTCAAGGTATTCCACTAGAGCTTCTGGTAATTTCATCGATTCCTGTATCCAGAGCTGTATGTAATGAAGCTAACCCAACTCAATGCTTTTAAAGCCATTGTTGAATGTCAAACCGTCACTGCCGCGGCAGAGCGCTTATCGCTTAGTCAATCCGCCGTCAGTCGACTATTAGCCAATTTAGAACAAAGAATTGGCTTTCAACTTTTTACTCGTAAACGAAATCGCTTGGAGCTTAGTAATGAGGGAGAAGCCTTCTATATTGAAGTATCCAAAGTCTTTGATGCTGTATCAAGTCTCGATCACGCTGCGCATTCAATTCGCTCGCGCCATTTCGGGACACTGAATATTGCTGCGATGCCTCTTCTCTCAAACGCCTTTTTGCCAAGAATCTTGGCGGTCTTTTTAAAGCAAGCGCCTAAAGTCAAAGTCGGGTTTAAAACATATCGTTCCGAAGAGGTGATTCAGCGGGTTCAAAGTCAAACAACAGACATTGGCTTTGCGTTTATTGATGATCACCTCGCGGGTGTAAAAGCACAAAAAGTAGAATGCGAATGCGTTTGTCTTATCCCCTCCGATTCGCCACTGGCCAAACGCTCGGTCATAGACATCTACGATATTGCGGGTCAAGTGCTCATCCGCCACGAAAAGGATATTACTCAGAGAAGAGTTGATGCATTGTTACGTCGCTATGACCTATCAACGATTGAGCAAATCGAAGTCTCACTGGCAAGCACCGCTGCAACCTTAGTTCGAGAAGGTGTCGGGATCGCGATCACTGACCCATTTACCGCTTACATGGAAAGCGAGCACCCAAAGGTCGTAATGAAACCACTTGTATTCGGCCTGCCGTTTGAATTTGATATCCTCTACCCTTCGTTAAAGCCCATTCACCGAAATGCGGAACAGTTCATTGAGCAATTCATGTTACAAGCTGACGCGATGAATATTCAGCTCAAAATTGGGCCAATGCGAAACCTCAGTGAATATGATTCTGAGTAAGTTCACAATTACAGAGATGCCAGACTACTTTGGTGAAATCAATTTATACTAATAAAGTCAATACCTTGAGATAACACCAGCCTCTCATCATTCCTTTTTTGCATACTAGTCTCCAGCTTAGTCATTGGCGACGAATATGCCTTCTTCCTTAAGCTCTCAACCAGAAAAACAAAAATCAATAAGGAAGAAATTATGAAAACGCGCGTCTCTGTGATTGGCTCCGGTAATGCTGGATTAACAGCGGCCTATCACTTTACCCTACAAGGTGCTGATGTCTGCCTCTATGGCTCGCCAGGTTTTGACCATCCTCTGGCAGACATAGAACAACGAGGAGGGATCTGTGCACTTGAAAGCTTTAATGACGTTGAACTGACTTACAGTGGCTTTCAGGCGTGTGACAAAATCAGCCGCGATTTGGCAGAGACAGTCTCATATGCCGACTTACTCGTCTTACCGGTCCCATCATTTGCGCAAGAGCCACTCTTTACTCAAATGCTGCCTCATTTACGTGATGGCCAAATCATCATGCTTATGCCAGGGAATTATGGCTCATTAGCGCTAAATCAAATTAAAAATGAACAAGGGTTTGCCCATTTAGATATCACTTTTGTTGACGCAATTTCGATTCCCTGGGCAACTCGAATTGTTGGGCCTGCAGAGATCGCTATTTTAGGTATGAAAGAGCACCTTCCTGTCGCCGCTTATCCTGCAGATCGCACGGAAGAGGCTATTGCAGCCTTACAAGCTGTGATGCCTTTACCTCTAACAAGGCTTAGTAATGTCATTGAAGCCGGATTAGAAAACATCAACTTTGGCGGACATCCATTACTAACAACACTCAATATTGGCTTACTAGAAAACTTCGATGGCCAATTCAATTACTACAAAGATTGCTGCTCAGTTTCAACAGCAAAAGCGGCAGCAGTAATGGAGTCAGAGCGTCAATCCATAGGCAAAGCGCTAGGATTACAACTGTTGCCTGAGCTTCAAGCAATGAATGCCCTTTACGGTATGAAATGTGAAAGTGTTTATGAGGTTAACCGCACTTCAGAAACCCACGGCAAACTGAACAGCGCACCCAACTCAGCCAGCAACCGATACATCACGGAAGATGCCGCTTACCTTCTCGTCCCTTGTTACGAGCTCGGTAAACTGGTCGGTATTGACACACCTATGGTGACATCTTGTCTGCACATCGACAATGCGTATAACGAGACCAATTATTTCGAATCTGGAAGAACATTAAAAAAAATGGGACTTGGCGATATGTCCGCGCAACAAATCATGGAATTCGTTAGCTAACGTGAAGGAACAGCTTTTGGGCTAAATCCGACCAATGGGGCTTCGGCCCCATAAGTAATAAAAGGACATCGTAATGACAAAATTTAAATTCCCTTCTGCCTACACAATTTTGATGATACTGACCGTACTAATGGCCATTTTAACTTGGGTTATACCGGCCGGTCAGTACCAGATGGAAACCAATGAGACACTAGGCCGTATGGTGCCAATGGTTGGTACGTATCAAACCGTTGATTCAAACCCTCAAGGTATCGTCGATATTTTAATGGCACCAATTCAAGGCTTCTATGACCCAGGTAGTTACGTGGCGCGTGCAGTGGACGTCGCCCTATTTGTATTGGTTATCGGTGGATTTTTGGCTGTAGTAACCCAAACCGGCGCGATTGATGCAGGCATCGCCGGAACCATGAAACGCCTATCAGGTCGCGAGAAATGGATGATCCCTATTCTAATGGGGTTGTTTGCGCTGGGTGGTACCGTTTACGGCATGGCGGAAGAAACTATTCCTTTTTACGCACTGCTGATACCTGTAATGATCGCAGCAGGTTACGACAGTATCGTTGGCGTTGCTATTATCATGGTTGGTGCTGGTATTGGCTGTTTAGGCTCTACTATTAACCCTTTTGCGACTGTCATTGCCTCTAACGCAGCTGAAATCAATTTTATGGAGGGCTTTGCTCTACGTGCCGTGATCCTTGTTCTTGGTTGGATCGTTTGTGTTATCTATGTCATGCGCTATGCAGAAAAAGTGAAAAACAACCCTGAGCTTTCAATCGTCGCTCACCAGAAAGAGTCAAACTTAGAATATTTCCTGCACAGTAAAAAGCAAGAAACACCAGAGCTAAACAACACACGTAAAGCGGTACTGGCTATCTTCGGTTTAACTTTCGCCGTTATGATGTGGGGCGTATCCGCAGCAGGATGGTGGATGGCTGAACTCTCCGCTCTATTTCTTGGCTCAAGCATTCTTGTTGGCTTCGTTGGCCGGATGTCAGAAGTTGAAATTACCGACAGTTTTGTAAACGGAGCGCGCGATCTTCTGGGAGTGGCCCTGATCATAGCTATTGCTCGTGGCCTTGTGGTCGTCATGGATAACGGCAACATAACCCACACCATTTTGCACTACGCGGAAGGCTTATTAGGCGGGTTAAACGAAATCGCATTCATCAATGCTATCTACTGGGTCGAAGCCGTGATGTGTTTGGTCGTTCCCTCTTCTTCAGGGCTTGCGGTACTCTCAATGCCAGTTCTTGCCCCACTCGCGGATTTTGCTGGTGTTGGCCGTGAACTGGTTGTCACTGCCTACCAATCTGCCTCTGGTTTACCAAACCTTGTGACACCGACATCGGGCGTGGTGATGGGCGGTCTAGCCATTGGGCGAGTCGCTTACTCATCTTGGCTAAAATTCATTGGTCCATTGCTTGGCGTACTTTGTACCATGGTCATGATTCTTCTAAGTATTGGCGTTGTGATCAGCTAATCTGGCTGAAGTATACACCCAACAGCAACGTCAATTAGCTGTAGATTAAAGTTCATCTCGGGGCTGGCTATCCCCTTTAGAGGTGAACTTTGTTTATTCAGCCATTAATGAATAGTGACAAAATTGCATATTGAGTTGCTGATAGATTGATTTAACGCAGTCTTAAGAAAGAGAAACGTCGCTAAGATGCTCTGCTCCCTCCAGTAGAACTGGACACTTCACTAAGCAATTTTCCGATACCAAAAGTTATCCGCATTAATCTAATTTTAGTGATTAATGTAAGAAGATTTTGTCCAGTTTTTAGTCATGATCCCAACGGAACGTGTGTACAATTTTATCGTGACTTGTCAGCAAAGCTGTCAGAATGAGTATGAGCTAGTACAGTTAAAGTATGTAAGTTATACGTTGCTTTTGCACTCCCATACAACTAACCTACGACCTTCAGGCTCTTTTTACCACTCATCGACAAGCTTCCCTTTGCAGCTTCTTCGATATGATCACTCCAGCACGTCATGAGAACTTTACGACGTTCAAGGTAATCAGTGCGGTTGTATGCGCTTCTTACCTTATCTCTGTCTACATGAGAAAGTGCAGCTTCAATAATGTCTGGCTCAAAATTCTGTTCATTTAGAGTGGTACTGGCTAATGCGCGTAAACCGTGAGAGGTTTGCCTACCCTTCATGCCCATTCTTACTAATGCTTTATTTGCTGTCTCTTTGTTGATGTGATTGTTGTTACTTTTGTCTGCAGGGAAAAGGTATTCACTATCACCTGTGATGAAATCAATAGTTTCTAATAGATCTAGAGTTTGTCTTGTTAAAGGGACGGTATGTACTCTCCCCTTTTTCATTCGTTCAGCAGGAATGACCCAAAGCATCTTTTCTTTATCAATTTCATCCCAACGTGCCCCGGCCGTTTCAGTTGGTCTTGTCATGGTATGAAGTTGCCATTCTAGCAAGCAGCGAGTGATGGGTTTAATGGATGCGTAGTTAATTGTTTTGAGAAGCTCTGGAAGCTCATCAGGAGTTAGCGACGCTTGGTTAGTTACCTTAGCAGTCTCAAATGCTTTACCAATGCCAGCAAGCTTGTTGTGTTCAATCACACCCGTGTTCACTGCAAAAGTCATTATCTCATTGAGGTTGCGGCACAAGCGCCCTACTGTTTCTAGCTTACCTTGGTTAGCAATGGGTTTAATTGTTTTGATCGCTTGTGGTGCCGTAATATCACCAAGAGGAAACTTACCAAGATCAGGTAAGAGGTACTTCTCAATACGTTGCTTCAATTTCTTAGCCGTTTGCTCTTTGACGCTTGTTTTCTTAACTTCAATCCAGTCATCAAATACTGCTTGCAATGTGTTTGATAGCTCGAGCTGCTTTGTTCTAAGCGTATTATCACGATGCTCTTTTGGATCAATACCGTCTGCAAGAAGCTCTCTTGCCTCAATAGCTTTAGTTCTTGCTTTGGCTAGGGAGATATCAGGGTACTTACCTAAGGCTAGGTTCAAGCGCTTTCGTGAAATGGGGTGATAATATGAAAAACGCCATAGTTTTGTTCCTATGGGCTTAATCTTCAATGATAATCCATCACCGTCACCTAAATTATATTCTTTCTCTTTAGGCTTTGCTTGTTTGATTTGAGTAGCCGTTAAAGGCTGTACCTTTTTCGCCATCGTAACCCCCTGAAGTAACCTCGAAATTGCTTAGATCTTAAAAGACTACTTCAGAGATTACTTTAAACGGTGGATTTTACAACACATCACGGGATCTCTTGGGACCAAGAAATGGTTAAGAGTCTGATAAAACAAGGAATTACAGGCACAAAAAAGCCCACACTAGGTGGGCTCTTTCGTATAATGTGGTGCCCGCTACTGGACTCGAACCAGTGACACCTTGCATGTCATGCAAGTACTCTAACCAACTGAGCTAAGCGGGCAATGCTGTGAAACTTATCTAACCGCTTTATTAAGTGGCTAACGCTTCAGAACGAGATGGATAATAGCGAGTGATTTGGATACGTGCAAGGATAAATTTGCACAAAACTGTTTGTTTGCTTTTAAAAACAACAATCAGAATAAAATTTAAACACAAAGCAGATCAATGGCTTGAAGTAGATCACATTTAAGTTCAACTTCGATGATTACAGACATCAGCATGCTTCGCGTCTTTTCTCCCTTTAATGAGCACTTCGGCGCAAGGTATTAGTTAGAATCTTCGTCCATATCGAATACGACGTTGTAGTTCTCGGTATAAGTACAGTTAGGTTGACGACTACAAGTAAAGAAACGTCGGCCTTTATAATCGCCATGGCTTGCCAGCTTGATGATCATAGGGCTGCTACATTTCTTACAGAATCGAACTTCTTTAGATGGCTCAATCAAATCGATGTGTGCTGCCAGTAACCTCTTCAAACGGCTCACTTGATAACTGTGCTTAATTGAAGCGCCAATAAGTGGAAGGCCAGCCGATTTACAAACGTGCATCAATAGCTTCTCGCGATCAACCTTTCCTTTATTCAGCTCTTTTCCATTATCCAATTCGATGATTACACGTGGCTCTAACGTTCGCGGGTCGCACACTACAAAGTCAAAATAACTGCGTGAGATTTTGTTGTTCGCAATAAACCAGTTCTTTTTATTGTTCGCCTTAGCGGGGACAACAATGTTAGACATGCTCACTTTAGCAAATACTTCCCCATGGTTACCCACTGCGGATTTGAGTGCGTTATAGAAGGTCGCTTGTTGCGCCGACATTAACGAGCCTTTCTTTTGATAAGCATGATCTTTGGTGTCATCATTTTTTACTAGATAGTTTTGAATAAAGTAAAAGAACACAACCAGAACAATTACAACGATAAAGATATTAGTCATTTTCCAACACAATCACATTTGTATAGGGATTAAGAGAGTGGTTAGCGTATGTAGAAAAGCGTCACGTGGCAAGCAAAAGAAGCAGAGCTGCGAATTGGAATCATGACCTTTGAACGCTTTAATCGCCAGAGGCTGTCTCTTTACCGGCTTCGACAGTTCAAGACGCACATCTCCTATTTAATAATCAAATCATCAATTACATATTAAATTGATTCAGATCAAATCGCACCAAGTTGTGACCAATTAGCATGAAAAACGTTAGGCAAATGTTAATAAGGAAATGACTATGGAACTCAAACAAGACCCAAGATGTTATACCGATGTGTGTGTCGATGGTAAATGGTTCCATTATGACCACTGTGGAACTCAAGCTTATATGTTAAAAGGCGGCGCTTCAGCAGTCATTGAGCTCGCTCGTGAACCAGCAACAGAGAGTGAACTGGTTGAAATGTTGGAAAGTATCGCTAAGTAATACTCTTAATAAATAATATAAAAACTAAGCGAATAGGAGTTGATAACACCCTTATTCGCTTAGTTGCTTAGTTGCTTAGTTGAATGGTTGCTTTAGGTTCTTTTACTCGATTAAATTTAAACGCTTCTGCCTAAGGGGAATGATTCAGATGAGGCTGCCAAGTATTTAAATTACAGGTTCATTTAAGCTGTATTTTCGCACTAAGCTGTATTTTTCGCTAAGCAATGACCACCTGGTTGCGCCCTGATTGTTTTGCTTGATATAAAGCGTCATCTGCTGATTTCAAATGCTGTTTGTAGGTACTGCTATTTAATTCTTGATACGTTAAATGAATGGTCGCACCAATTGATGTAGTTAACGCTAACGGACCGGAATACGTTTCTATCGTTTGATCAGCGATTGTTTGCCTTATCATTTCCAACTGTTTGTTTGGGTCTTGAGTGCCAGCAAGCAGTAAAACGAATTCTTCCCCACCCCATCGAGCCAACACATCGTTTGTTGATAGCGCTCGCTCTATACGCTTAGCAACCTCTACCAAAACTTGATCCCCAATATCATGTCCGTATGTATCATTGACTCGTTTAAATTGGTCTAAGTCCAAAATAGCAAGCGTATACCCGAACGGAGACAAACGGTATGGCATTGGCTGAGTTAACAATTGTTCCAGGTAGCGTCTATTGAATAAACCTGTCAACTCACATCTCGTCGATTGCTTAACCAACTCTTTGTTGGTCTTGTGCATAGTGCATAACCTTACCAGAAGTACAGCAAAGCTTATGATGACCATAACACCGAGTACGACAACAATGCGGTCTTTTAAGCTCTGTTTATCTAGCGTCACCTCTGCGAGCTCTTTTTCTGCATTAAGCAGTTCATTCTCTTTCGCTAATGAAGCCGTAGCAAAGTCTTGTTCTAATAAAAAGATATCACTCTGACGCTTTTCAAATAACAGCGCTTTGTTGCCCTTGTAATAAAGCTTGAAATACCGAAGTCCAATTTCACTGTTGCCTTTAGATTCATAGTATTCTGCAAGCGCTTTGAAACCAAGCACCTTCCAACTACGGCTGCCAACAATATCAAACATCGTAGACGAACGTTTTAGATCAAAGAAAACAAAGTTATCTTGGTTCAAACCGATATTTGCTAAAGCTCTGTTTAAGTAACACTGACCCAGTTGGAGTGTGTACTTTGCAACACCCGGGTAACCAATACATTGGTTTGTTACTTTCCTTGCTAACTCAAAGTTCTTTTCTGCTAGCAGTACTTCACTCTGAGCTTTTAGAAGAAGGATTTTGTATCTTTCACTTACGCTATCATCATTAAATTTGGTGGCACTTTTATAAGCCTCTCGACCTTTTACTAAGTCGCCACTGCGTAGATAAGCAAATGATTCATTAACATATAACACACCGATGGTTGAACCATCGCGTAATCCACTTTTGATATAGAGTTTTTTGGCCTGTTCGATAAGTTTGAGTGCTTTCGGCCAATCTTCCAGATAGATATAAAGCAATGCCATATTCGACATCAACTTACTGTTATAGATATGCCGTGGATATTTCTTGCCAAGATTTAAGCCCTTATGAAAAAAATACTGAGCTTCGGAAAAATCATTTTGGATGTTTTTGATCGACCCCACAGTGTTGTAGGCTTTTATCAACAGTTCTTCATACTGGATTGATTCAGCGATACTTATTGCTGCTTTAACTTGAGATTCAGCCTCTACTAATTCACCTTGACTCATCTGCTCAATCGCTAGTTCAACTAAAGATTGCGCCTTTAACCACCCCATATCTTCACGCTGTGCTAATGCCTTGATCTGTCGTGTGTATTCAGACACAGCCTGTTTATCGAGATCATGCTGTGCGAGATTCGATAAAATCATTAGTTCATAACCACGATAGATGGCTTTATGTTGCGTAGGGCTCGTTGCTTTTAAGGTTTCAAGCTTTTGGGAGGCAAGCTTTGGATCACCGCGAGACACATTAAGGATTTCAATGAGTTCAGCGCCATATTGAGTCGCTGATAACTCTTTTTCGGGACTGTACGCGCCTGGGGTTTCTGGTCGAATAGTCTGTAAATCGTCGTCATAAGTTGGATAGAGTAAATACAATCCTAGTACAACACTGATCAGTACGACGAGAAAAAATGAGCCTAACACTCTGTTGTTATTCATTTATAAGTGCCATTACTGATTGCATACCAATTTAATCGACGGTTACCTTAAGCGGTTTCACATTGTACCCGACACATATGGAGATTTAAATCCTGCACATGGGTCGATCCGCGTAGTATTTTTCTCATAAATTAGAATAATCAGATAATTTTCTTGATTTAACTCAGGCAATGATTCTGTAAAAAGGCGTTATAGTTATTTTCCTGTTCCAGCCTCCGTGACTTCTTTAGAAACAACGGAGCAAAATGAGAATTAACAATGACCCAAATTAATGAACAACGTCTCGTAGAACATTTCTGCGATCTAGTGAAAATTGATAGTGAATCTCGTAACGAAAAAGCGATTGCTGAAGCTTTGGCTGAGCAACTCGGTGAACTGGGTTTTGAAGTTCACAAACTGGCGGTTCCTGAAGAAGTGTCTAACGGTTTCAACATCTACGCTCGTCTAGATGGCACTCTTCCAGGTAGCACAGTATTCAGCTGCCACATGGACACAGTAACGCCAGGTATCGGCATTGAGCCAATCATCGAAGACGGTATCATCCGTTCAAAAGGCAACACAATTCTAGGTGGCGACGACAAGTCTGGTATCGCAGCTATCATGGAAGCAGTTCGTTGCATCAAATCTGAAGGCCAAGAGCACAAAACTATCGAGATTGCATTTACTGTATTCGAAGAAGGCGGTCTGTTCGGTTCTTTAAACTTCGATATGTCTTACATTCAGTCTGAGCACGCTATCGTACTTGATACAGGCGGCCCGATCGGCACTATCGTAAATGCAGCACCTGGCCAACAGAAAATCGTTGCGAAGATCAAAGGTCGCCCTGCTCACGCTGGTTTAGCACCAGAAGAAGGCATCAGTGCCATTCAAGTTGCTGCAGACGCTATCACTAAGATGAATCTACTTCGTATCGATGAAGAAACTACGGCAAACGTCGGTATTGTTGAAGGTGGTCAAGCGACTAACATCGTAATGCCAGAGCTTAAAGTCGTGGCTGAAGCTCGCTCTCTAAACGGAGAAAAGCTAACAGCTCAAGTTGAGCACATGATCTCGACATTCCAAGAGAGTGCAAAACAGTTTGGCGCTGAAGTAGAAATCGAGTCGACTCGTGCTTACGATGCATTCGTTATCGCAGACGATCACCCGCACATTCTTTCTATCAAGTCCGCATTCGAGAAGCTTGGCGTAACAGCGAACACTAAACGCACTGGCGGCGGTAGCGATGCAAACAACTTCAACGCGAAAGGCCTAACAACGGTTAACCTTTCTACAGGTATGGCGAAAGTTCACACCACTGAAGAGTACATTGCAGTGAAAGACATGGTCGCAATCACTGAGTTTGTTGTCGCTTACGTGACTCAATAGTCTTACTGATTAACTAGCCGGCCTTATTTGTTAACAAGCCTGTCTTAGTCGTTGACGAAATAGAAAATGCCATCTAGTTAACGTCAAAAAGCCGAGTTCACATGTAACGTGTGACTCGGTTTTTTTGTTGTCTTAATTTAGACAGAAGTTCCAATCTAAAACCCCCTACGCTTCCAAAACTGCCCTTCGTCTTTCGCAACAAGGTCGAATGTCTTATCAGCAATGATGTTGCCTTTTAGCTCGACGGTCATGCGCCATTTACCGAGTTTGTTGGAGACTGGCGCCCAGATAGTATCGCCTAAGTAAAAATCCCAGTCATTGTTGCCGACATGCTCTTCACCATCGAACGGTTCGAGCACTTCACCCGTGTCTGTGGTGATGTTTGGGTGATAAATGCAGTAACGGATCTTCTCACCTTTGGCTTTTTTGATGTTCAGGATATAGCCAAACTCTACGTCGATTTCAGCATCAACGGTGGTGGTGAACTCTTGGATTTTTGGAAGATCTTTAGATTTGGAATCCCATGTGGAATAGATACCATAAGAAGTCATGTCGACCACAACAGAGCGCTTTGCCATTTCAATCGTTACCTTGAAGTTGTTCTATTAATTTAATTCTATTTGCCATTCAGCCACGCAGCAGAGGAAGAACGAGGCTATTCTTGCCAGTCTCTCGCCATACGCTTAATCACTGACGGTTCAATGTCGTGAATCGTGCCATATTGCTCTCGGCACACTTCGATAATTAATTCTGCTTTATATTTGAGTGCAAGTTGGCGGTAGGCTTTCATTTCCCAATGCTTAATAAATGTATTCGAAACAACCACATCAAGCCCTTGCTTTAATCCATTTTCAGCCGTGTTTTGACACCACTCATGAGCTTGCTGCAACTGCCTTGGGTCAAAATTATAGTCGCCTTGCTCATTCACGTAATACATATCCGCTTCGACATGCAATACATCGTAGTTTTTTGCTTTTGTCGACTTGCCGGAACCGGGCAACCCTCGAATGAGTATTAACTTCATCTGTCACTTTACAGGCTAATTTTAAAACATGAGTTTATCTTAAATAGTGACGAGTTTCTCTGATAACTGCCGTTGCTCAACATCCGAAAACCGAGTCCTTATACTCGACTCAGATAATCACTGAATACAATGAGACTCCCCTCTACGTCGGTGAATGACTTCTGATAGCAAACACAAATAATTTACAACTATCCATTTTGTATATCGACAAGCGTATCAAACTACTATAGATTTAGATGTATAGACGTCTACATATCTAGCTTAGGGAGAAAGCTTTGCCTATTCGCATTCCAGACCAATTGCCAGCATCTGATGTTCTTCGTGAAGAAAACATCTTTATTATGCCGTTATCAAGAGCATCGACACAGGAAATTCGTCCACTTCGAGTCTTGATCCTCAACCTAATGCCAAAGAAGATTGAAACTGAAACTCAATTCTTACGCCTACTATCCAACAGCCCACTGCAAGTCGATGTAGAGCTGTTGCGTATTGATGACCGACCAAGTAAAAACACGCCGACAGAACACCTTGATAACTTCTACCGTCAATTTGAAATGGTCAAAGGGAGAAACTTTGATGGATTGATCATCACTGGTGCGCCACTTGGCTTGGTTCAATTTGAAGACGTTATCTACTGGGATCATCTAAAAACCATCATGGAATGGGCAAACAAGCATGTGACCTCAACCTTGTATGTGTGTTGGGCAGCTCAAGCTGGCTTAAAGCTCTTGTACGATTTACCAAAGCGAACTCGTAAAGATAAGCTTTCTGGGGTTTACAACCACGAGATACATAACCCGTACCACCCAATTTTACGTGGCTTCGACGATACCTTCTTGGCACCGCACTCTCGCTATGCTGATTTCTCTCAGGAATACTTAGCCGAACATACCGACCTTGATGTTCTTGCGACTTCTGATGTGGCGGGCGTATACCTCGCGGCGACTAAAGATAAGCGAAACGTGTTTGTAACTGGTCACCCTGAATACGATGCTCATACACTTCACAACGAATACATTCGTGATTTGGGTGAAGGCATGGAGCCGGTGATACCAATCAACTACTACCCGAACAACAATCCAGACAACAAGCCTGTAGCAAGTTGGCGTAGTCATGGACACTTATTGTTTTCAAACTGGCTAAACTACTGTGTTTACCAACAAACGCCTTACGATCTGGATCACTTCAGCGAAGACAACTTCACCAAGGACGACTAAGTTCTTTCTTCCGATTCACAAACACATTAAGCCGTCTTCCATAGGTTGTTGATAAAACACCAAATGGGACACGGCTTTTTTATGGTGTTTGGGTCGCATTCCATAATCTATCTAACACTTAAATGTGTTCGATTTCATATCATAGGTTTGTGTTCAAAAGGAGCTGCACATGCCTAACAAGTCGCTATTACCAAAATCCACTCTGTTCTCTCAACTCACGCTACTCGCCTCTCTTTCTTTGGCAGGTTGTGTTTCTGTAACCGAAGGTCCACCAAAAATGGCAAGTGATCCAATTGCGATGTCTCAATCACGTATTGAATTGGGTTTGGGCTACATGGGACAAGGTAATATGGTCAAGGCACGTGAAAATCTAGAGCTCGCTATCAAACACGCTCCTAGCTATTACCGCGCCCAACTTTCGATGGCACATTATTACGAGCAAGTTGGCGAAGTAGATGAAGCAAGAACGACTTACCGCAAAGCACTCAGTCTAGATTCAAGAAACGGCAATGTATTGAATAACTACGGTACGTTCTTGTGTAAACAAGGCGAATACGAGCAAGCTGATAAATATTTCAATCGCGCTATTGACCAGCCCTACTACTACCTTGTCTCTGCAAGTTATGAGAATGCGGCATTCTGCGCGTTTAAGGCTGGCAATACCGACCAAGCGAAGTACTACTTCAGCAGAGCGATTGACCACGATCCAAACCGCGTAAAATCGATACTACAATTATCAAAAATTGAAGTGAGTGACGCCGATTACAATGAAGCTCGACTCCGTTTATTCAAATTCCACCAGCGTTATGGCTATCAAATTCCATCGCTTAAAATCTTGGTCGATCTCGAAAATAAAGCAGGCAACAGAGCTCTAGAGCAGAAATATCAGAGCAAGTTAGATGAGTTGCTTTCTGCTTAGCTTATATGCAAAACACAAAAAAATGGGCTTGTTGCGTTAACAACAAGCCCGTCCGTATTTCTGCTTAATATCTTAACTAAGTACAGCCGCTATTTAAGCGCAATCCACTCTTGTCTTTGCTCGTCATCCATAAAGGTCCATGCGATAAAGCGACTCACCTTCTGGCCTTGCGACATCTCAACCACTTTTACTTGTTTAGCTCTTAGCTTACCCAGCTCTGAACGAACCATATCGACGTTGTCTTTCTTAGAAATCAATGTCGTGAACCACAATACTTGAGTAGCAAAAAGTTGGCTCTCTCTCGCCATTTTCATAATGAAAGTAGCTTCGCCACCCGGACACCAAAGTTCAGATTTTTGGCCACCAAAGTTTAAGGTTGGTTTCTCTTGCTTAATCGATTTGGCTGGCTTCTTATTCATCTCGGGCTTGAATGACTTGCCCGCTTTCTTAGCTCGGTTTGCCGCTAAGTTATCCAATTTACGTTGTGATCCCTTTTCCGCCTCTTCTAGAGAACTATGGAATGGAGGGTTACAAATAGTGACATCGTAACGTTCATTATCCTTAATCACGCCCTTAAAGATAGATTCAGAGTCCGCTTGCAGGCGAGCTCGGATCTTACCTTTTAGATTAGGGTTACTTTCAGCAATGAAGTTCGCTGTTTTGATGGAGACTGAATCGACATCAGTACCTGTCCAGCGCCACTTATACTCTGTCGCACCAATGATTGGGTAAATACAGTTTGCACCAACACCAATATCTAGTGCTTTCACAGAAGCATGATTATAAGGTTCACCTTGGCCATCGCTATTAAGGATGTCTGCCACTCTGTGAATATAATCTGCACGGCCAGGAATTGGCGGGCACAAGTAACCAGCAGGAATATCCCAATGCTTAACGCCATAGTGATGCGCCAGTAAAGCCTTGTTAAGTAGCTTAACGGCTAATGGATCAGAGAAATTAATGGTGTCTTCGCCCACCGGGTTCTTGATCAGATGTTCTTTTAGCTCAGGCAAGGCTGCAACCAATAACTCGAAGTCATAACGACCTGTATGTTGGTTTCTTGGGTGCAATCCACCTTGAGGCTTTTCAGTCGAGCGTCTTTTCTGCGCTGCGTTTTTGTTAAAAGCAGTTTTATTAAAAGAACCCTTATTCGATGATCCTTTATTCGCACCCGGTTTACCTTTGCTATCTTTTGCAAAAGGTCGCTTTGCTTTGTTGTTGTCAGCACCTTTGGGAACACTGTTTTTGCGGTCTGATGTGTTCTTTGTAGAAATACGCTTGTCGCTGCTTGGCTTGCCTGCATTTGGCTTAATATCACCGTGCTTACGGTTACCTTGCGTACTATTACCTTCGTTAGCTTGTTTATCTTTTGTTTTTGCTGCGGAGGTACTGTTTTTTGACAGGCTTAGCGTCGTTCTATTTTGTGATTGGCTCATTGGGCTACTTCTTTAAATCTAAATACATCATGAATAAACGGGCATCTAACTCAAGTTGATGATATTCCGGTTCCATGTGACAGCATAGTTGGTAAAAGGCTTTGTCGTGCTCTTTCTCTTTGATGTGCGCCAGTTCGTGTACCACCAACATTCTCAGCAAAGGTTCTGGCGCATTTTTAAAAACACTGGCGATACGAATCTCATTCTTCGATTTGATCTTTCCACCGTGATTCTTCGCGACGTAAGAGTGCAGACCTAATGCATTATTAATTAGGTGTATCTTGCCGTCATAAATCACTTTACTGATCGGTGGTGTTTTTTTCATATAACGATTTTTAATCTCAATCGCATAGTCAAACAGGGCTTTCTCGCTTTTTATTTCATGATTCTTTGGGTAGCGAGCTTCGAACCACGGCACCAACTTTCCCGATTCAACTAGTTGAGTTACCGGGTCGAGAATGTGCTTCGGGTAGCCTTGGATATAGCGTAAAGAAGGATGCATGCTGAAAGACCGTACAAGTTACACCACGACAATACGTTGTGGTCTTGAAAATTGAGCCGCATAGTGTAACTGATCACACTTTTCTAATCACCTAGGATTCGTTACACTTTAGTGAGATTCACCAAGAGCTAGACTCAAAAAGAGATTATAAAAATGAAACGTGTTGTATTGTACGTCGCAGACAAATGCCCGCACTGTAAAGATGCACAGCGCTATTTGGATTCAAAGAAAATTGTTTACCGCCTAACGAATGCAAAGATGCAGCGTGGTCGTAAAGAGTTGCAAGCGATGGGAGCTCGCTCTATCCCCGTACTTAAAATCGGCGACCAGGTGATGGTCGGCTGGAATCAGAAGAACTTCGATAAGATGTATAACTCAAAGAGTACCTAAGTG
Organism: Vibrio sp. 10N.239.312.C11; assembly: GCF_041466065.1. Taxonomy (NCBI): domain Bacteria; kingdom Pseudomonadati; phylum Pseudomonadota; class Gammaproteobacteria; order Vibrionales; family Vibrionaceae; genus Vibrio; species Vibrio sp. 10N.239.312.C11. The sequence continues at coordinate 27,969 of NZ_JBFSRZ010000033.1, read as the reverse complement.
CTCTAAGCCAGTAATACTTCTATATAATAAAGCCCGAATGTCCAATCTAGGATACTCGGGCTTTGTTGTTCTATATTCATGACAACTTGTATATCGAAAATAAACAGGTCGCATTCTTGCAGTTTCTCTATATTACTAAATCCTTGTCAGACAAGCTTCTCATATAAAAAGTCTTTCGATAAAAAAGTCGATGCACCTAGCCTAGCCTTTGATTTTAAAAGCTGCATTACAATTAGCACATTTGTATTTTTCTTTAATACCAAGGATTCTGTCAAAAATATTACGACGAACTCTAACAATTCTTTGTTCTTTACATTTACACTTCATACTTAATGGCTTCAGTTTTTTTAACGTGGGAGGCGACATATTTAATACCTAATGTAAGTTAACAATCACACGTTCACCAAATAATAATACAACGCACCTCACAGTTTTATATTTAAATAGTGTGATGCTGAGCAATTAATCAGTAAAAGAACGTCATTTAAATGCCATAAAAATCACAAAATAACACATTGAAATGTAGTAGATATTTTACGTTAAATTTTTATTGATAGATAACACAACAAGACAATCACACGTAGCGCTTAACGAAATCAATAAAGGTTCGGTCCGCCTTCGACAAGTACCCTTCCTTTCTCCAAGCCAAAGATAGATTGAGTTTTACAGGATCTTTAAATGGCACCCCCACGACGTCTTCTTCGTATTCTGTGACCAAACTCAGCAGCGCAGTAATGGCAAACTCTCGTTTTACTATAGAAAGAATCATTGGCAATAAGTTGGTTTCGAAGGCGATGGTCATATCGAGATTGTATTTTTTACAGGTCGCATCAATGAAATCACGGTGGAAATAACCCGACTTGAACATAATCAGTTCTTGAGCGAAAAACTCTTCAAAGGTAATGAATGGTTGTGACGCTAATGGGTGTTCTTTACCAACAACAGCTAGCATCTCAGAACTCAACAAGTGATCGGTTTCGAGATCATCTGGGACATTTTCATGATTGATAACCCCGATATCCAGTTCGCCGTTTAACAGCATTTCACGAATCGAAGCGGTACCAGCATCTATAAGCGTCAGTTTTAGGTTTGGGTATTGGCTTTTAAAGGCCATCACCACCTGTGGGAAAAAGTAGCTCCCCATCATACTTGGAGCGCCTAATCGAACCTCGCCTTTTTCTAGTCCCTTTAGCTCATTCATTGCGAGTTGAGCATCATTGAACTGTTGGGCGATTCGCTTCGCATGCTCAAATAACACTTTGCCCTCTTCCGTTAAGGTGACGGATTTATCTCCACGACGAAACAGAATTAACTCCAATGTCTGTTCTAGTTTCTTAATGGAAATACTCAATGCAGGCTGTGCGATATGCAGCGCTTTGGCGGCCTGAGTGAAATTGCCAAACTGAGCAACAGCCAGAAAATGTCGAAGTGGTTTTGATTCAAGCATGTCGATATATTAATTATATAGAGGTGATATTTTTAATATATTTCTTTAATCACTATTGTACTGATAACTTGTTCACAAATAGCTTACTAACTCGCGCAGGCACAACGTAAATGTTTGATAAAGGCAGCCCTCAATACAAACGTATCACCCAATCATTGGCGATTGGATCGTTTATCATTTTCTGTAACCTTTATCTCTTTCAGCCAATCTTGCCGCACATGGCCGAGCACTTCCAAGTATCGGAAACTCAGATCAACTGGCTGTTTGCCGCGACAACACTTGGGCTTTCCATCAGTTTGGTGCCTTGGGCAATCGCATCTGAAACCTTTGGCCGAAAGCCCATCATTCTGTTCAGTCTGTTCGCTATTCCTTTGATTGGACTGAGCATGGTGTTCACGACTACTCTACTACAGCTTGTTATTGCTCGAGCATTCATGGGAATTGCAGTCGCTGCATTTGCAGGTGTGGCTGTTGCCTATATGGTTGAAGAGTTGTCACCTAAGGCATTCGCCATCGCGATTGGTGGGTATATTGCAGCCAACTCATTGGGTGGAATTTTCGGACGTGTATTGGGTGGCTTGATTACGGATTATTTTGACTGGCACGCAACGGTTTTGTTTTTCGTGGTCGGCTCCTTAATCGGCGCTCTCTATATTGCGTATAGTCTGCCTGACCAACAAAACTTCAAACCTCAAAAAGGGTTGTTCTTTCATCATAACCGCTCGGTTGTGATGCACTTAAGAAACCGTACCTTGTGGCTCGCGATGTTGATTGGTGGCGCTAACTTTGCTCTGTTCGTTAACTTGTACTCAGTAATGGGCTTCAGGCTTGTATCTGCACCTCACTCGGTACCCGTTGGTTTAGCTTCGCTGATATTCCTATGTTACTTAGCCGGTACGATAACCTCTAAACTTTCCAATAAATGGACACTTCGTTTTGACCCGTTAAACGGTATATTGATCGGCGTGTGTATCAGCTTAATTGGTATGTTGGTTTCTGCCGTCGACAAAGTCCCATTCATGTTAGCTGGGTTGTTATTGATCAGTGGCGGAGCTTTCTTCGCCCATACCCTAGCCTATTCTTGGGTAAGTCAAAAAGCACCGAGCGCGAAAGCGACAGCAACGGCACTTTACTTAGTTCACTATTACATAGGCGGGAGCTTGGGTGGTTTCTTACTCTTATATTGCTGGCAGTTGTTCGGTTGGAATGGTGTTATCGCCGGTGGTTCTATCTTCTATGTTGCGATATTTGCTTGGGTCTACCAGTTAAAACAACTTCAAGTGTCAGCCTCTAAACTCGCACAAGCATAAGTACGACTGAGGTTGTAACTCAATTATTGCTTTTGATTAACGTCCGTTCTGATATCCTACGCAAAATTTCATTTCGGAACCTGTTATGTCGAACACTCAAAGCTCAGATCTTCAAACCATCCATGACCAAGTAAAACAGTGGTTAGACGATGTCGTTATTGGCCTAAACCTGTGTCCATTTGCAGCTAAGCCACAACGTAATAAACAGATTAAGATCTTTGTGAGTGAAGCGAAAACGGAAGAAGCGTTACTAGAAGACATCATGACGCACTTTGTAGAATTAGATAACACGCCAGTCGCAGAATTAGAGACGACTTTGGTGGTTGTGCCTAACATGCTGCAAGATTTCTTCGACTACAACATGTTCATTGATTGGATTGAAGCCTTGATCAAGCAAGAAGATTGGGAAGGCGTTTATCAAGTGGCAACCTTCCATCCAGACTATTGCTTTGGTGGTGCGGATCCAGAAGACGATGAAAATCTTACTAACCGCTCTCCGTATCCGGTTTACCATTTGATTCGTGAAGCGAGTATGGAAAAAGTGTTGAAGCACTACCCCAACCCTGAAACGATTCCTGATACCAACATCGCGAGAGTTGAATCTTTAACACCCGAAGAGCGTCGTAAGTTGTTCCCTTATCTATTCAGTTAAGAACTAACCTTTGAGCTTTAAGAGCTGACAGCTTCAACTTACGAGTCTGAGTGTTCTTGATGATATGGGCGAGATATAAACTGATCTCGTCCATTTTGTTTAGCAATGTACAGGCATTCATCGGCAACTTTGATTAGCGAGTCTAATGCCGACATTCTCTCCCCTTTGCTATCTCCAGTACTCAACTCAAAATGACACGCACCGATTGATATGGTGATAGGCTTACTATCTAGTGTGATTTTCTTCATTTCTTGTAAAAGAGTCATGAACTTATCTTCAACACCACTTGGTGTACTATTTGGATACCAAAGAATGAACTCTTCACCACCAAAACGCGCCACAAACTCTCCATCTTGAATATTATTGCGCAGAACGTTTGCCACTTTCTTTAAAACAACGTCACCCATTTGGTGACCGTAAGTGTCATTAACGACCTTAAAGAAATCGATGTCTACGACGGCTAGTGTCCCTTTACCTAGAGAGCCTTTTAACTGCTCCACTTCTGCATTCAACGTTTTGAACAAGCAACGTCTATTTGGCAAATGGGTCAGAGGATCGTACATAGCTTGGTACTCTAACTTCTCATTCAGCTCTTTGAGTTTTCGTTCTTGCTGTCTTCTAACCAGTTCCACTTCGATCCATGAGGCCATTAACCGCATAACGTCGATATCGAACTCTTTAAACTCGCGATGATAGGGAGCTGGGCTTGAAAAGTTTAAGGTGCCATAAAGCTCATCATTGACGAAAATCGGGATACCAATATAAGACTCTAGCCCAAAAGATTGGTAGGCAGGATGTGTCGCATACTTATCATGTTTACCGCAATGCTCAATACAAATAGGGCCAACAGATTTGCACGTAATCTCACAATAGGTCGAACTATAGTCGAAGATATCGCCACTATTGAGCTCAACCCCTTCAGGTGTGACAGAGTGTTCAACTAAGTAAGTATTACCCTCGACTTTAGATAAGATACCAATATCAAGGTTGAAGCGTTCAAGCCCCATGATAAGCAGCTGAGCGATCTGAATATCGAACCCTTTTCGATAATCATTGGTGATTTGATACAAACGACGTATAACAACTTCACTTTCATTAGCTTGGTGCATAACTGTGATCCTACGACGGAGAACTGATTGGCAATATTACGTGTGGCCTACTGTAAATTATATATTAATCAATTAGTTTTTATGCAAGATACCTCATTAAACCAATGAATAAAAGTCGACTTTACGTTAGCACCCTATACCCAGCTTTGATAAAATGCACCATTAACGAAACAAAATGGATAGGAAAATGAACCTTTCTCAACTAAGCCAAGAAATCTACGATCACCTTTACCGCGATATTGAAGAGTTCCGTAGTACTTTTGATCTGCCTGTTGCTGCTCCTGAAACAATGGACGAAAAAGGCGATACGCTACACACCTCTCTAGCGATAGAAGAACTAACAGAACTTGCAGAAGCTGACTCTAAAATCGAACAAGCGGACGCTATTGTAGACAGCGTTTATGTTTTGATGGGACGTTTAGTTCACCTTGGCCAAGCTAAGGTAGAAGACAACCTAGCAATCAGCTACCTGATCGACCTGCTGTTGAATGTTTCTAAAAACCGCTCAATTGACTTCTTACCTTGCTGGGACGAAGTACACTCAAGCAACATGAGCAAAGTATGTCGCAACGAAACTGAATACGCTGAAACAGAAGCTTTCTATGCTGAGCAAAACATCAAGCTGATGGCTGTTCAAAAAGGCGAATACATCATCGCTAAGTGTGCGGAAGATTTCGTTTCTGAAGGCAAGACAGTTCGCCAAGGTAAAGTACTAAAATCAGTACACTACCGCCCTGCGAACCTTGAGCCTCTAACGGCTTAAGTAAGGCTACAACTGAAGCACTTTAAAGCCGCAGTTGACTGAAATCGAAAACGCCACGTTATTTTAACGTGGCGTTTTATTATCTATTAGAAAACCCTAGCTGTGGTAATTGGAGCCTTGTATTAGAAGCAGAACACTATACCAGTCGTGCCATGTGATAAGCCGCCACATATTCGCCATTTCTGAAAGCGAACCCAGCCGACTCTCCTTCAATAACAAAACCGAATTTCTTGTAGAGACTGATCGCTCTTTCGTTATCGGTGTACACCGTTAGCTCCAGTCGTTTGATGTTAATCCAGTTATCACACAAGTCGATCGCGGTCGCGAGCAGTTGACTACCGACACCTTTGCCTAATACATCATCTTTAACACCCATACCGAATGAAGCAACATGACGCCTTCTCGGGTTTACACACACTTCCATTCCCAAATTACCAACAATCTCATCGTCGATCATCGCGACATACGAGTACACGTTGTCGGGCATATTTGAGATTCGTTTCTGCCAGCTTTCCAGAGATGGATTTGGGAGTTGCAGCGTACCGGTATAAGCATTAGTGCATTCGTAAACTTCTTTGATTCCCTTTGCATCTGACGGTTCAGACCGTCTCACTATAATACTCATCGCAACTCCTACTATTTTCATCGCTAAATATGAAACACATCCTTAATGTGCACCTAGACACACTATCAAATAGTAAATATTTAACAATAGGTTAGATAAAATTGTTTTTATTAAATCTTATATAGAGTTGAGATATAGGTGTACTTAAAAGAATGCAGCTCACTCGATTTAAGTCTTACCATCTTTTACCTCGAAGGAAGAACCAAATCTTACGCTTTAGGAAGGCTCATAAAAAGACCAGAGCATCATGCTTCTGGTCTCTTTATGAATCAAAGGTCAATCAGAACTCAGTTTCTGAGTCACTTTTCTCTAGGCTGATGACATTCAAAACTGCAAATGCAGAGGCTAGAAATAAGCCTAATATCCAAACAAAATACCACATGAGAAACTCCTTAATACAGTGAATTGCCGTTGCGTTCGACATACTCGTTATCAAGTCGTCCAAACATGGTTCGGTAGCTGAACGCGGTATAACAAAGAATGATAGGCACCATCACAAACGCGACACCTGTCATGATGTTCAAGGTCAGTTCGCTAGAGGTTGAATCCCAAAGGGTTAAGCTATGGCTTGGATTAACACTCGACGGGATAATGAACGGGAACATCGAGAAACCCGCCGTTAAGATGATGCAAGCGTTAGTCAGGCTTGAACTAATAAAAGCAATCGTATCCCATTTCAACCTTGCGCCAATCAAAGCCAGCAATGGAATGGTCACGCTGCCGATCGGTGCAAACCACATCCAAGGGTACGTATCGAAGTTGGTTAACCAAGCGCCTGCTTGTGTGACGACTTCTTTGTTCAAAGGATTCGAAGCCGAGCTATGATCCATCGCACTGACTATCAGATACCCGTCAATATGGTTTATCGCCATACAGCCAATCACCATAAGGAAAGCGACAAATACAGCACTCGCCTGCGTCACTGTTCTTGCCTTTTTGTACACTGCGTCTGTGGTTTTCATCATCAACCACGCACCGCCTTGTAACAGCGCCATCAATAACCCGACTAGACCACACAAAAGCGCGAATGGGTTGATCAAATCGATAAACGAACCATGGTACTCAACCATCAAGAAGCTATTGAGCGTAAAAGGTAAGCCTTGCATCAAATTGCCAAACGCCACCCCAAACAAGATAGGTGGGAAGAAGCCTGAAAACGAAATAGCTAAATCACACACTTTTCGCCATTGGTCGTTGTCTATCTTAGCTCGGTATTCAAGAGCTAAAGGACGTAACCATAACGAGATAAGAGCCAAGTACATCGCAACATATAAGCTTGAAAACGATGTCGCATACACTAACGGCCAAGCTGCAAACAAAGCGCCACCTGCGGTAATTAACCACACCTGGTTTCCGTCCCAATGGGGTGCAATGGAGTTAATCATCACTCGTCTTTCAGAATTGGTTTTACCGATAAACGGTAACAACGCTCCAACTCCCATATCGAAGCCATCGGTGATCATAAAACCAATCAGCAACACACCGATTAGCACCCACCAAATTAAACGCAATGTGTCATATTCAAACATGAGTTAGTCACCTTATTGTTGAACTTGTTGTGCCAATTTGGCTTCAAGTGATGTTGTTGTTTGTTCATAGTGATAACGCCCCGTTTTCAAACAGCTTGGGCCTTTTTTAGCGACGGTAATCATCAAGTAACTTTCAACAATGATGAAGACCGTATAGAGGCCAATAATTAGCGCGAGAGACGTAAGTAAATTTTCAACGGTTTGCGAAGAAGCCGCGACCGCAACAGGGAGGATTTCACCGACCGCCCATGGCTGACGACCATACTCCGCAACAAACCAACCTGCTTCGATTGCCACCCAAGGCAACGGAATTGACCAAAGTGCCGCCTTCAATAACCAAGGCTTTTGCGTAATGTTTTTACGGTAGGTTTGTAAGAAAGCCGCACCAAAGACAAACAACATAATGAAGCCACAACCCACCATGATTCTGAATGACCAGAACAGAGGCCACACAGTTGGGATTGAATCATCGGCTGCTTGTTGGATTTGTTGTTCAGTCGCGTCAGTCACTGTATCGGTGTAACGCTTAAGTAATAAGCCATAGCCGAGATCGTGCTTGGTTTGATCGAAAGCTTGCTCTGTCTCATGTGAGGTATCGCCAGATCGCAAACGCTCTAGCAATTCATAAGCAATAATACCGTTTCGAATACGCACTAAATGTTGGTCACGCAAGTCATGAAGCCCTGTCACTTGCTCGTCCAAAGATCGCGTTGCAATAATCCCCATCACATAGGGAATTTTCACAGCAAAGTCGGTTTTGCCTTCTTCTTGATTTGGTAATCCAAACAAAGTAAACGCCGCAGGTGCCGGTTCGGTGTGCCATTCAGCTTCAATCGCCGCAAGTTTCACTTTCTGGACGTCACCCAGTTCATAACCAGATTCATCGCCAAGTACGATTACGGAGATAATCGATGCGATACCAAAAGATGCCGCTACAGCGAAAGAACGCTTGGCAAAGGCAATATCTCGACCTTTCAGCAAGTAGTATGAACTCACGCCAAGGATAAACATCGCACCGCAGGTATAAGCCGAAGCGACTGTGTGTAAGAACTTAACCTGAGCAACTGGGTTGAGCACCACTTCGGCGAAGCTAGTCATTTCCATACGCATGGTTTGGTAATTAAACTCCGATCCAATCGGATTTTGCATCCAACCGTTAGCAACCAGAATCCATAACGCAGAGAAGCTAGAGCCCAACGCCACCAGCCAAGTCACCACAAGGTGTTGGCGTTTTGATAGCCTTTCCCAACCGAAGAAGAACAGTCCAACAAAGGTGGATTCTAGGAAGAACGCGACAAGCGCTTCGATGGCTAAAGGTGCACCGAAAATATCGCCGACATAGTGAGAATAATAAGACCAGTTGGTGCCAAACTGGAATTCCATGGTTAAACCAGTCGTGACACCCAAGGCAAAGTTAATGCCGAACAGTTTGCCCCAGAAGCGGGTCATGTCCTGATAGATTTGTTTACCGGTGAGTACATAGATCGACTCCATGATCGCCAGTAAGCACGACATACCGATAGTCAGAGGGACGAAAAGAAAGTGGAACATAGCGGTTAGCGCAAACTGTAAACGCGACAATTCAACTACATCAAACATTTAAGCTCCAAACATCATAATGATGGCTTTCATATTAAGAATTGGAGCGTATTTCAGCACAGTTCTCACGAACCAAACTAGAACAGATTAATCATTAAAAAACAGAACAGATTTACTTATTAGACGAACGACTAGTCAGAGTTTAGCTGCAACTATTGGCTTGCAATTCCATTGCCTGAATCAAGCCGCCTAGCGTTCGAATGGCTTCTGCTATTTTGTCGTCACAAGCATACGAACAGTTGAGTCGAATGTGATGAGAGAACTTTTTGTCACTGCTGAATATGATTCCCGGTGCGACAGAGATGTTTTGTTCAAGGGCTAGCTCATACAGCTTCTCAACACAAACAGAGTGCGGCAGTTCTATCCAAATGAAGTAACCACCTTGGCTTTTATGAATCAGAGCACTCTTAGGCAAACTGGATTCTAACAATGCTATATGCGCCTTCTTCCTTTCATTCAAAAGCTTGCGAAGTTTTTTAAGATGGTTGTCATAACTATAAAACGTCAGGTAGTGAGACAGCCCAAGTTGGATAGGAATACTGCTCGAGAGCGTCGAAAGGTGCTGCAATCTCTGAATCTTTAACGCTTGTTTCCTTGCAACTACCCAACCGATTCGAAAGCCCGGCGACAGTGATTTAGAAAACGAACTACACAACATGATTTGCTCGCCAGTGTCATAGGCTTTAGCAGGCAAAGAGCTTTGATTACCGACGTGAAGTTCTCGGTATACATCGTCTTCGATCATCGGGATCTTGTGTTGATTCACCAATTCGGCCAGTCGTTGCTTGTTGCTGTCGCTCATAGAATAACCAACTGGGTTTTGCGATTCTGTCATGAACCAACACGCTTTGATGTCCATTGAAGCGAACACCGATTCCAACACATCAAGATCGATTCCGGTTTCTGGGTCTGTAGGTATCTCAACTGCCGTCAGGTTTAGCCTTTCAATGGTCTGCAACACGCCATAGAACGCAGGATACCCAATAGCGACTAAGTCACCCGGTTCGGTACAGGATTGCAGGCATAAGTTAAGTGCTTCCATTGCCCCAGATGTGATCACAATATCGTCGGGCAATACATCTAGCCCACCAGTTTGATAACGTTGAGCGATTTGCCTGCGAAGTGTTTCACTGCCCGGAGGAAGATTAGTAAGCATGCTGTTATCGGGCATTTGGCGACTGGCATTGGCTAAACTGCGCGACAATGCTTGATGCGGAAACAAGGCAGGGTCTGGAAATGCCGAGCTGAGTGGAATGATGCTAGGGTCTTTGGCTCGTTGAAGCACATCGTAAAGCAGGTCACTGATTTTAACGGGATACGGCTTGATGGCTTTTTGTTGCGTGTGTTCTGAGGTGAATACATTTCTGCGTGGTAACACGAAATAACCAGACTTGGGCTTTGAGCGCACATAGCCTTGATCCTCAAGCTGCTGATAGGCTTGCAGTACCGTCTCGATACTGAGTTTATAGCGCTTACACGCATCTCTAATTGATGGGATCTTCTCACCACTCAACCAGATGTTTTGTTCTATCTGATTCTTGATTGTATTGGCGAGTATCTGAGATTTTTTCATCAAAAAGTCTTTTCTATCTAATGTGTAAAAGATTACTAAACCGTGGATATTCGAAGCATTCGGACATTCAGGTATAACAGAGCCCTACCCTAAACCCAATTACCCTCACGGTCGACTTGTTTATCTCTCCCATAAGAAAAGACACCGCACTCATCAATCGAGTGTGGTGTCTTAATTACTGAGCTACTTAGCTACTTAGTTACTTAGTTACTTAGTTACTTAGTTTAACTAGCCGACTAGTTAGCTGGACGCCACACGCCCCATTGATCATTTTCGTAGGTCGCTTTAGGGTTTGTACCACCTTGAACCCACCATTGCGCTTTCCAAAACTGGTTCGAGTAAGTCACGACTTCGCCACCAAGGTAAGTCGCTGATGAATCCCATGTGCCTGGGTCAGGAGTCGGATCTGGATCCGGCGTTGGATCTGGGTCTGGTGTTACGCCACCGTCATCAGCAATTACTTCAAAAGTGAAGGTTTCAACACTTTCGCTTTCAATCGAGCTAGCCATAAACGATAGAGTTTCGTTTGCAGTGATGCCAGTGGTATCAACTACGATAGAAGCCGCGCCGTTATTTTGAATGCTTACTGAAGAACCTTGAGTTTGAGTTAATGTCGCCGCTTCACTTGTTGCAATCACAACTTTGTCGCCAGCATTCACTACGTTGTCACTCTTCACTAGCTCGTAGATGTCGCCTTTCAATGGTTCAACACCACCGTCGCCACCATCAATCAGCGTTAACTGACCAGAAGCACGGCTATCTTTTGAGTTGAAGAAGTTACGTGAAGGATCGTTTTGGAAATACATGTAGTGCTGCATTTCAGCGTGCCAGTCACCAATGAAGATCGCGCCATCTTTAAACTCTTCATGCCAGCCGTTAATCTCTGAAGCCAACAAGCGAGCCCAATCGTTAACGTTTGAAGCATCGATAACGATGTCGAAGCTACGCGCTACTTCACCGTACTTGTTGATGATGTCATATTTAACCGTATCACCAATTCCTGGCGTACCAAACTGGTCAGAAACAAACAGGTCGCCACGGACTAGATCAGGCACCGGACCCGGCTCTGGTGGAGGAGTTGTTCCCCCCGCGATAGTGATGTCTGAACAGTTGTAGAAGCCTTCACCTGCTGCATCGTCACGTTGCCAACGTACATATAGAATTGCGTCGCCAGAGCGGTCTGAAGGAATCGTTACGTTGATGCGGTATTTGCCACCACTTACAGGAACATTCCCAACTTCTTGGATAAGATCTAAATCACCCCACGCTAGGCCTTTGCTCAGGTCGGCGTTTGGTTTTGTTAGGTAGAACTCCCAGAATGACGGGTTGTGTGGTGCAGTCGCGTTGAATACATATTCAAATGTACCAGTGCTTAGCTCGGTGCGAGTCCAACCTGTATGAGGTGCTCCCATACCACGTTTTTGCGAATCATTGGCATAACACAAAGTGCCGTCTGGAATCGCAGCCTTTACAGCATTGATGTTGTTGAAGTCTTCAATGTTTTTGGCGTATTCGTTGCGTTGAACGAACGGGTATGACCCAGAAATCTCTTTTGCTTGAGCACACGCCGCATTTGGTGGCGTACCCGACCAAACCCCGCCTTGTTCATAACACGTATTCTGACGTGCACTTGGAAATTCAGACCAGCCATGAGCGTTTGCTACTGATGGTACGCTGGATAGCATAGCCATCCCCACTGCTATTTTAAGAATATTATTATTTGCTGTTTTCACTTTCCCACTCTCTATTATTTTACCCCCGTATGCAATATTGATTGGACATTGACTAATCAAGATTGCAGTTCGAGGGTTTATAGTTTCTGACTTAAAGAACACGGAAAATATATACGTCATAACTATCAATAAAAGTGGGATTTATTTTGAAAGGAATCAGAGTCACACAACTCAAAGAAATGCGTTAGAGATAGATGATATCGCTTCGAATTATCAATTTTTACCGACACAAATTACACATACCCCAGGAAAATAGCTCACTAGGAAGGTATTTTTTTGTTGAATTAATTCGAGTGAAGCGCTCGCATAAATAATGATATTGAGTGCTTTCTATCATTATTACTTTGTTGAGACTGTTGCAAAGTCGCTAAGCTATTAAGCGTATACGTTTATAAATCGACAAATCCTTAGACGTTAATTTAAACGAGCTAAACTAGTAGCGGCTATTCATGCCAAATCGATTCGACATATCATCGTCCATACGACCGCCCTTCCAACCGCCACCGCCTAACAAATTAAGTACATCACGCGCGTTATAATCCTCACCACCGAAGAAGTCATTAGACACATCATTGCGCAGCAATTGAATGGCTGGAGCAATTTCAGCAGCAAGGTCTTGTGGATCAGCAAACAATGCTAAGGCAACCAGTTGTTGGCGCTTACTCAATTCACATGAACTCGTTTCTACTTGCCCAATAGAGAAAAAATCACTGCTTCCGTACGCTTTCACCAACTTTGCAGAAAGTGATTTGATTACTTTCTTGATTCGTCGTCGTTGAATATATCTAAACATAGAGATTGCTTTGTATTGATGAGCCTAAATTAACCAAACAATAGGTAAGTTTGATTGTCGACCGAGATGCTTTTTACTTGCGTGTTAAATACGGATTCTAGCTGTTCAGGCACAAGCACTTGCTCTGCACTGCCTGATGCTTGTAGTACGCCCTTTTCGAGCAGCAGTACTTGGTCGGCATGCCTCAAGGTTCGGTTCAGGTCGTGGTTAGCCATAATAACCGCAATGCCCTTCTCAGCCACTCGTTCGATAAGCTTATACAGCAACGCTTCTTGAGCAATATCTAACGGCGCTGCAGGTTCGTCTAGGATCAGAAGCTTTGCGTAATGATTAAGCGTCGGCCAAATTTGCAGGCACATTCCCGCTAAACGAACGCGTTGCCATTCACCACCAGACAGTGTCTGAATGGAACGATGAAGTTTGTCTGCAATGTCTAGCATCTGGCTGATTTCGTCCAAAGCTGCGTTGATTTCAATATCAAGTCCGTGTGATGAACTTGGCAGTGACAACGCAAGGTATTGGAACACTTCTAAGTTGAAGGCAGGTCTTGCACTTTGACAAAGATAAGCACGATGCAATGACAAATCTTGCAGTGATAATACTGACAAGTCTTGTCCGTCGAGCTTTATATCACCTTTGTAGCCATCACCAACGCCAGATATCGCTTCTAATAAGGTACTTTTCCCACTGCCATTAGGACCGATGACATGAGTCACCTGTCCTTGCTTGAGCTCAAACGATAGAGGTAATAAGCGAGCGCCGACGCTCAGGCTCTTAATTTGAATCATGATTTTTAATTAACATCCAAATGAAGATTGGTGCACCGATACTGGTTGTCATCACACCCAAGGGTAATTCTGCAGAATCGAGTAATGTACGTGCGCAAATATCAGCAAACACCAGTAACGCGGCACCGGCAACGGCAGACAAAGGAAGAAGGTATCGGTTGTCGGTACCAATCGCTAAACGCAGTAAGTGTGGCACCACCAAACCCACAAAGCTGATCACGCCACCTAACGCTACTGCGCAGCCGACTAAAATAGACACAGCGAAGATTAGACGCCAACGTAATCTCGGAACGTTCACGCCTAACTGCGCAGCATGGGTCTCGCCAATCATGAGTTTGTCTAGCTTGCTACCTTGCAGGCACAGCCAGATAATCACGGGGATCATTACTAAGGTGAGCGAGTGTTGGTACCAAGTGACGCCACCTAAGCTGCCCATCAGCCAATACATCAATAAGCGTAGGCTGAGGTCATCACTAAAATAGAACGCCCACGTCACCATCGCGCCAGAAAGAATGCCTAACGCAACACCCACCAGCAATAACTTGGCCGTAGTCAGTCGCATCGTTTTAACCATGCTCACTAGAATCACGGTAAAACAGAGTGACCCTAAAACGGCGGCAATCATGAACAGTTCTGGTGTAGGAGCAAACGGTAAGAAGAACAGCACGATCACCATCGCTAAGCTTGCACCACCAGAAATGCCGAGCACACCGGGCTCTGCTAACACGTTACCCAATAAGACTTGTAAGCTTGCGCCAGATACGGCTAACCCTGCCCCGATAGCAATAGCCGCCAATAGTCGAGGTAAGCGTAAATCAATCAGTAGTTTTTGTTCTAACGTGGACAAGGTGCCCAAAGGGGAAATGAAAAGATCGCCAACCATTAGGTAAATCGCACTCAGCGCGACAAGCAGTGCTGCCATCAGATAAATGGCTCGGGTCCATTTGCGCTGTTTTTGGTGAAGAAGTTGTTGGAAATCCATATCAAGCTACTTTGAAATTGTTCGCGTAACCTTACCTGTATCCCCAAATAAACTCAAGGCTCACACCGTAATGTGAACCTTGATATTTCAACCAGTTGAGCGGTTGTTTTGGCCGTTCTAGTTCGACTGGATATTAATCGTAAACAAGCTGACCGTGATCGAATCGCGTTTCAACTTCACACACCATTAAGGCCGCTCGTTGACCGATAGCAACGTTGCGATTTGGGAATACCACGGCTTCGTTTTCATTCTTCGCCATCAATGGCTTATCACCATCATGACCAAACACTTCACCGTGCTTGAAGGCCGTAAAGTTTTCAACGGCATCAGAGAACATGAAATCAAAATCATCATGCAAACGAACAATGGTTCGGCTTACGCGATAAGTAATGGTTTTCTTTGGTAAATGCTCTGGTTCTATTTCAGCAATCAAATTGCGCATTGCCAAATCGAAAGCCGTTAACTTATCAAGCTGGTTCTCACCAATTCTTGCTACCTGTCCTAGCTCCATTGTCAGTGCTTGGGCTTCAAAGTTTTCAGCGCTGTACCAACTGAAAGTACTCGTTGGCGCATTGGACAGCAACACAGCTTCAACGTGAGCACTGTTAATGAAATCGAACAAGGCTTTACTGCGAACTTCGTGGCGAACCTTAGGGCTTACGGCGAAAGAGTAATGCTTAGACAAACGGATCGCACAGTGCAGATCTAAGTGCCAGCGAGTGGCAGGCACCGTTTCCTTGTAAAACTCAGTAACCAAGTACTTAAGGTTCTTCGCGATGTCCACTTCTCGATTACTCTCGTACTGTTTTTCATCAAACAGACGGTTCATATTCACATCAAGAAAACGCGTATGCGCATTGGTCGCTTCTGGGTGAGCAATGATGAACAAACATCTTGCTGTCACGACTTGGAAGCCGGTTTCAATATCCTCAATGAGCTTATCAATCAGCTCCATTGGTGAAGTTTCGTCGCCATGAACACCTGTTGAAAAGATGATGTTCTTGGTCTCAGAATTATACTCTGCGGGAATCACTTCCAATACACCGCGTTGATGAAGCTTAATTTGAACACCGTTACTCAGTACGGTCTGTCCTGCAACCACTTCTTGCTCAAGATCTAGGCTGTCAAAAAGAAATGATTGGCGAAAGAGGGTCTTCGTCATGCGCTACTCCTTAATTGCACGGCCGTATGTTAATAAATTGTACATAGAAATTGTGTTGCTAGGATCGCACTTATCAATAGAAACTCCGTTATCACTCACAAATACTACCCATATATTTTTGTATTACCTGCTGATTTTACTAACCGACATCTGTTCCAAATAACTTTCTCTATTTAGAGCAGCTTTTGGTAGCCTCTGGTGATCTCAGCAAGATAAGAGCCACGTAAGCTAACACAGCTCTTACCTGCCATGAACAGATTGAGATCAATTAATCTTCCTGATCGAGCAATCTTTCAAATTCATCGATTTGAACTTTGACCATGTCGATGCTTTGTTGCCAAAAATCCGCTTGAGTCAGGTCCATACCAAGGTGCTTTTGAACCACGTCTTCCGCCATCATGCTGCCTGTATCACGAAGCAACGACACGTAATCGCCGTAGAATTGCTCGCCTTTCGCATCACGCTGAGCGTAAACACCTTTACTGAACAGATAACCGAACAAATATGGGTAGTTGTAGAAGCTCACTTGAGAGATGCTGAAGTGCAGTTTGCTCGCCCAGAAGTAAGGGTCGGCTTCTGTCATTGCATCGCCGTACCACTCTTTCCAAGTCGTTTCCATCAAGTCACACAGCTGCTGAGCCGTTAGCTCGCCTTTTTCACGCTGCTCGTAGAAGGCTTTCTCAAACTCAAAACGAACGGGAATGTTCACCATTAATGCCAAAGAAGAAGAAAGCTCTTCCCATAGCATTTCAAGTTTCTCATTGCGTGTTTGTGCTTGTTTTAACAAGTGGTCACGAACGATATTTTCAGCAAAGATCGAAGCCGTTTCTGCTAGCGTCATTGGGTAGCGTGTTTGACACAAAGGCATGTCTTTCATCACCCAGTTGTGGAACGCGTGGCCTAGCTCGTGTGCCAAT
Organism: Vibrio sp. 10N.239.312.C11; assembly: GCF_041466065.1. Lineage (NCBI taxonomy): Bacteria > Pseudomonadati > Pseudomonadota > Gammaproteobacteria > Vibrionales > Vibrionaceae > Vibrio > Vibrio sp. 10N.239.312.C11. The sequence continues at coordinate 10,987 of NZ_JBFSRZ010000033.1, read as the reverse complement.
GTCATTAAATCTGAGCGGCTACCGCTCCATGTCATGAACACAAGCGGGGTGCGTGTCGCAGCAAATTTAGTGCAGTACGCACCTAGACGTTTATTGGCTGCTGGAGCGGCATCAATCCAACCGTTCTCAACCATTAATGCGACGAAATCAGCCATCTCTGGATTTACTTCAGCGAAGGCGGTTTTAATCACTTCGATCGCTTCATCAAATGGGTAAACCTTAGATTCAGCATCACCAAGTGGTGGCATGGCTGCTAAATGATTCCAAGGCTTCATTTCATCGAGCCCGTGAACTCTTGCCATTAACAGGCCTGCTTTCTGGCCTACTGCTCGATTTGCCTTTGCTACCGACATCATGGTGTCTAGCGTTTCAGGTACGATGCGGCTGCCGTGTAGGCTTGGATCTAGGAAATGTACATCGCTAATCTTCGAGCGCTTTTTGTTTTCAGTCAGTCGCCAACCCGCCAATGCATTTAGGATCGAAGCAAAAGACTCTTGATGCGTTTTCATCGCGCCTTGAACGGCGCGCCATGCCGGTTCTTGTTTGTCGAATTCGCTACCGTACAACAGGCTCGCGGCTTGTGAAAAACCTAGAGCTTCGTCTTCACCGTCCAGCTTTAGCGACAGTTTTAAAGAACCGGTTAGGTTGTCGTATAAACGCCCCCACCCATCACGGCCATCAACCTTCATCGCCGCTAACAACTGCTCTTCAGCAACACTGAGTCGGCTGCTTGATAACTTACGTGAGCTTTCGATAGCAAAGCGTTGCCCTGCAACATCCGCGCTCTCATGCTCTAATACTGCATCGATAAATTCTGGTTCTGCGTGAATTAGCGTGTCTTCGTAAGGGCTGAATGCTTGAGACATTTCAGAGTTCAGCTTCGCTACACGACCAAGTAGTGCTTTGGCTTCTGTGTGCGTCGCGTCTACCGATGCGTGGCAATTAGCGAAGGTGTTGATTGTGCTCAGTAACGTGCCTGCCGCTTCAGAAGTTTGAATGGCGTTTTGCATCGCTAGGATAATATGACGCTTTTCAACGTGTAGGTACAACAGCTCAATGCACTGCTGGATGAGTTCAATGTCCTGCTCGATTTTTGCATCATCAAGATCACGATAAGCAATGCTTAGATCCCAATTCGGTGTTGTCATGACTAAATTCCTTTCACGTAGGTAGTAATACCAATCTGGTATAGCGGCTGTAAACGCCGCTTTATACTTCTATTTCTGGTTCTATTTCTATTTCTATTTCTGGTTCTATTTCTATTTCTGTTTCTGTTTCAATTTCTATTTACAGGTCCAATAGATTGTTAACTCTTAAACTGTGTTTTTTGAACACTCAGAGAACAGGTAGCCCTATCGATTTGACACTGGTAAAGCTCTGCGCAAACTGAGTGATTTGAATATGAGTTATCGACGCGTTTTCTATCGATAGCTTCGAGTACAAACTCGGATTTTTCCAATCGATATCAAGGCAGTGCGCTAACAATATGCGAATCACACCACCATGAGTAACCAATAATAGATTGTCACTTGGATCGTCCAAAAGTTGCGACCAAGCTTGAGTTACTCTGTCGTGGAAGCTCTGTAAACTTTCTGCACCAGTCAGTTGATGATTAGCAGGATCTTGCCAAAAGGTTTCTAGCATTCCCCACTTGTCTTCAAGCTTATCAAATGGGACACCATCAACGTCACCGAAGTTCATTTCCTGAAAGTCTGGTGCTACAGATAAAGTCCCAGACATACGCTGTGCGTATCTGTTTGCGAGGTCGCTGCATCGCCTTAATGGTGAGGTAACCACGCAATCAAAGGCAATATCTTGTTTTATCAGCGCCCCACATATCCGATCTTGAAGATCAGGATTAACCAACACATCAGATAAACCATTAAGTGCCGCTTCGCCTTCGACTTTGCCATGTCTTAGTAAATAGATGTTCTTGGTTGTTCCATTTTCCATTTGTTCAACTAACCTTTGATACCAATCTAATTATGAGTCGAGCTTTGAGTCGAATGGCTCGACAGTTTTAAGCTCAATGGTAATCCTGCTGCAACCAGCGTAACGCGTTCAACTACGCGAGCTAGCGCTTGATTCATGCGACCCGCATTGTCGACAAATAGGCGCGACACTTTACCTAGCGGCACCACACCTAAACCGACTTCGTTAGAAACCATGATAATTTGCGCTGGGCTTTGCTCTACGCTTTTCACTAAAACTTCAACCACGGCCTCAACCTGTTCATTGGTCGCATCATCACCCAACTCAAAAATAATGTTGTTCAACCACAAAGTTAGGCAGTCAATCAACACCACATCGTTTTGACCAAAAGACAGCAGTTTTTCGGCTAATTCAACAGGGGCTTCATGCTCAATCCACAGCTCACCACGACGTTGTTTATGGTGCACAATTCTCTCACGCATTTCGTCGTCCAAATAAGTGGCCGTTGCAATATAATTGAGGCGTCCATTTGAACATGCTGCAAGCGAACATAATGCCTGTTGTTCTGCAAAACTCGACTTACCAGAACGAGCCCCACCCAATACCAAATGGCTATTTCGCTGACTTACTTGATTAATTTGATTAGCTTGATTCGTGTTTGTCATAGGAACCTGTTATAGAAAACCATTGTAAAAAGCAGTAATGAACACAAGGTAAGTCAGCAACTCCATCAACTGTTGAGCCGCACCCAAACAGTCGCCAGTAAAGCCACCAATTCGAGCCGTTAACCATTTTTTGAAACCTAATCTAAACAGATAGGCGAAGAAAGATAAAACCAAAGCGAGCTCAAGACCAAACCACAGGCTAGGCAACACACCTACAAACAATAAAAAGACAAGTTCACCTTTAGTTTGCTTGTTCGCCAATGGCTTACTTTTACTGGTATCTAAATCACTGACATAAGGCATATCAAAAATAAGTGATGCGGCAATCGCGCGGCTAAACGTATAACTGGTCACGATAGCCATAAACAAATTTGTCATATTCGCTAGTTCGTTTAATAGAACCCACTTGCCAAGCAGAGCCATAACCAGTGCAGACGCGCCATAAGTACCAATTCGACTGTCTTTCATGATGGTCAAACGGCGTTCTAAGGTCATACCGCCGCCAATACCATCCGCCATATCGGTTAAGCCGTCTTCATGGAAAGCACCGGTTAGCATCAAGCTAAAGCTCATCATCAAAAAGATGGCCACTGCACTCGGCAGTATGGCATCGAGTAGCAAGAACACACCGCCACACAGAACACCAAGTAACAAACCAACCGTTGAAAAGTAGCGACCAGAACGGTTCATTCGCTCTTCTGAATAAGGCGTATTCTTCGGCATCGGCAAACGAGAAAAGAAACCCATCGCCAACGAAAAAAGTTCCCATTGGTATGTGATGCTATCTTTCAACGATCTTTCTGATGCATCACTCATTAAACCGTGACTCCAGCACTCTCAAAACTCGCCATGTTGTTATAAAACTCGGCCGCCGCACGAATTATTGGCATAGCTAGCGCAGCACCTGTGCCCTCGCCTAATCTCAAACCAAGATCGAGCAGTGGCTCAGCGTCTAGCAGCTCTAAGAGAATTTTGTGACCAGACTCTTCAGAGCGATGAGCAAAGATCATGTAATCACGGCAACTCGGTTCAATTAAAGTCGCGACATACGCCGCAACCGACACGATAAAGCCATCGACCAATACTGGTGTTCTGTTTTGATAAGCGCCAAGGAAACCACCCACCATTTGAACGATTTCATAGCCACCGACTTGTGCTAGTACCTCTTTGATATCTTTAAGCCCTTTAATAGCTGTAAGATCTGCAAGCTCTTTAACTTCTTTAAGCTCTAAACCTTTGCAACGCGCAACACCTTGCTCAACCACAGCCAATTTACGTGCAAGCTGTTCATTGTTGATGCCAGTGCCTAGGCCGACACACTCCGCTGCAGCACGATTCGCTAATGCACTTAAGATCGCTGATGCGCTGCTGGTATTTCCGATACCCATTTCACCAAACATGATGATATTCGTGCCATTCGAAATGGTTCTAGATACAAGCTCAGTTCCCAGTTCAATCCCACGTTCAACAGTTTCTAAACTCATTGCCGCTTCATTGGCAAAGTTATTGGTTCGCGTACCTAAGCGCTGAGAAATCAACATGTCGCTGTCAGATTCAACAGGCAACAAAATCCCAGTGTCCACGACTGTAATTTCGACGTTGTTTACCGCACAAAAGCAATTAATCGCTGCGCCACCGCTTAAGAAGTTCAACACCATCTGTTGCGTGACGGCACTTGGAGCAATACTCACACCTTCATCTGCTATGCCATGGTCGCCAGCAAAAATGATGATACGTGGCTTATTCAATTCGATGTGCTCAACCGCAGTTTCTTTGCCTTGGCTCTGAATCAATGCCAGTTGATGTGCGACTTTTTCTAGTAAGCCAAGCGCACCGAGTGGCTTGGTTTTTTGGTCAATTCGGTGTTGGATGTACTGCGAGTATTGGGTATCTAACATAAGTTTAGGAACACTTAAATTTAAGGTAATGGATTTCTAGGGCTGCGATTCTGCTTAAGCTAAATCGTTACACTATTTAGGGCGTGCAACAGAGAACACATTGGAAAGCGTCGCGTATTCACCGCCACCAAGTCGAGATAAAGGGTCCAATGCCAACGCGTCAATCTTAAGACGTTCACTCTCTTGATCAATCACATCTTCGGAGATGTACACAGTTTCGACTTGAGCAAAGATAAGGCTTTGTGGCACCTCTCCCACTTCTTTTACTTCGTACAAGGTGCAACCAAAAGCGACCGCGCACTCTTTTGCTCTCGGTAAAGAAAAGCCCTCGAATTCAACCAGTTCAATATTATTCGCGGTAACTTCAGAGTCACCATGATCGAGTGTTGCTGCTGTTGCCGTCATTATTTCTGCAGAACTTGAAGAAGCAATGTGAATCACTAGCTTACCCGTTTCAAGGGCATTACGGGTGGTATCTTTGATTTCGCCCGACGGCTTTTTCCCAACTGATAACATCAGTAGCGGCGGATTGCTGGAAACAGGCGTGAAATAAGAGAAAGGCGCTAGGTTGTACTCTTGATCAGAAGATTCCGTCAATGCCCACGCAATAGGGCGAGGAACAACGGTTTGTGTCATCAGGTGATAAATCTGAGTGGGAGCAAGAGTATCAAGCTTGAGGTTCATAGCACGTCCTTGGTCTATGTGAATTACGGTTCAGTTTACGTGTTAAGCAATGCTGTATCTATGCCTAATCAACAGAAACGGTAGAGAGTGTTCTTAATTTGAACAGATCACACCGGTATTTTCTCAAATTGACAGTCAAATTGACGAACCCGAAACACCTACAATACTGATAATAGATTTATCAATAACTTACATTTTGGCATCGTTTATGCTTTATCTAAAGTGCTTGTTAATCTCTCCATTGATGAGTGCCCATACTGTGAATACCCACATCGCAGTTGCTTTAAAAGAAAACAATCGATTGAAAGACAAAACCAAACAATGATTTAGGAGGTGAAATGATTCCAAACACAAGTAAAAGAAAACCAAATAAATCGAGTAAGAAAACCAGCAAAAAGGTAAGGAAAATCCCACTCTCCTTCACCTAATAGTTGTCGAAGCAATAAGACAACAAAGTAGCAAACTAGCAAAGTAAGTAACAAAGCCCGTCGCCCAGCGGGCTTTGTTATCTTTAACACCTTAATTGAGGTTTACCTAGCTAAGCACATACCTTCCGTATAAAAGCCCATCATCAAACCCCATCTTCCTAACGCTCATTCATGAAACTTTTGTTCGCTTAAAATTCAAACACTGTTTATATTAAACAATCACTTGTAGAGCGAGTAAGGAATATAATGAGTATTTATGGAGATAAAACATCGGTTGTTATAGCTGGTGCGTCAGGGCTAATTGGTCATCATGTCCTGAGACTGCTTATTAACGAGCCCGCTGTAGAACACATCTATGCTTTGTCACGAAGAGCATTAGGTGAAGAATTTCACTCCAACAAACTCGATACACTCATCCACAACGATCTACAAGTAACGAGTTGGGACGACACCAAAGCGACGCCCAACTTAGGCATTATCTGCTTAGGCACAACCAAGAAAAAAGCAGGTTCAAAAGAAGCGCTGCGAAAGATCGATGTGGAACTGGTTAGCCAAGTGGCACAGTCGATGAAATTCCTTGGAGTTCAACGTGTCGCAGTCGTTTCTAGCTATGGCGCTTCGCCAGACTCCTATTCACACTATCTGCGCTGTAAGGGACAAATGGAGCAAAACCTAAAACGTATTGGCTTCAAGCAGCTCTTCATCGCTCGTCCAGGCCCGCTGGTGGGTGAACGTGCCGAACCCAGAACTGATGAAAAGCTCCTACAAAGAGTCTTCCCTTTAATATCTCCGTTAATGTTTGGAAAATTCAAAAACCTACGCCCTATCCAATCGGAAGATGTAGCGAAAGCAATATTATTCCGATTGTTCGAAAATAATTTCCAAAGTATCGAAATCTACACCTCGACTGACATGCTTAATTTATTAGCGAAATATCATTAAAACGTCTATCTATTCACCACAATGTTGAATATCCATCCAACCCATTGGGTGGATATTACTAATCGTTCTAATAAATTACTTTTCCTTATTTTACGTTTTGTTACAGGTCGCTATTTTAGCTAACAGTATTTGCGCCCATATATCTAAGCGCCCTATCGATTCATGGTTATTCATAAGGAAAAACAATGTCATTTTCAGCTATCGCTGCCTTAGCGGTATTCACTGGTATCCTCTTTTTTCTCTACGGACAGCAGAAAAAAGAAAACACACTTTCTCGCCTCGTTTTACTCGGTTTAGTTTTCGGTAGTGCTTTTGGCCTTGGTCTTCAACTGCTATTTGGTGAAGGCAATCCTATTATCAAAGAGACGCTCGACTGGGTAAACATTGTGGGTCGTGGTTACGTTGGCCTACTAAAAATGGTCATCATGCCATTAGTGTTAGTTTCAATGATTGCGGCAGTAGTGAAGCTTGAGAAAGGCGGCTCACTAGGTAAGATTTCCGGCATCACCATTTCTGTGTTGCTAGCAACAACGGCAATTTCTGCGATTGTTGGTATTGTTGTAACACAAGCATTCGGCTTGTCGGCTGAAGGTTTAACTGAAGGCGCTCGTGAAACAGCACGTATCGCAACACTAGAAAGCCGCATCGGCAGCGTTTCAGATCTAACGATTCCACAAATGCTGGTTAGCTTTATTCCGACTAACCCATTTGCAGACCTAACAGGGGCTCGCTCTACTTCTATCATCGCGGTAGTTATCTTTGGCGTGCTAACGGGTATTGCTGCTCGTAAGGTGATGGCAGAGAAAGAAGAATTAGAATCTCCAATCCGTACGTTCGTTGAAGCGGCTCAATCTATCGTTATGCGCTTAGTTAAGATGATCATGGCACTAACGCCATACGGCATCGCAGCATTAATGGCGAAGGTAGTCGCAACGTCAAGTGCTTCTGACATCCTAAGCCTATTGGGCTTCATCGTTGCTTCTTACGTCGCTATTATCCTGATGTTCGTCGTTCACGGTGTGTTGGTTTCTTTTGTTGGTGTCAACCCGAAAGAGTACTTCCAAAAGATCTGGCCAGTACTGACGTTCGCTTTCACGTCTCGTAGCTCTGCAGCAACTATTCCCCTGAACGTTGAAGCTCAAATCACTAAGTTAAACGTGCCACCAGCGATTGCTAACCTGTCTGCGTCTTTCGGTGCAACAATAGGTCAAAATGGTTGTGCGGGTATTTACCCTGCAATGCTTGCAGTTATGGTTGCGCCTACGGTTGGTATCGACCCAATGGACATCAACTTCATTCTGTCTCTCATTGCTATTATTACGGTGAGCTCATTCGGTATCGCGGGTGTGGGTGGCGGTGCAACTTTCGCGGCACTTATCGTACTACCCGCGATGGGTCTACCTGTGACTATCGCAGCACTGCTTATCTCTATCGAACCACTTATCGATATGGCACGTACTGCGCTTAACGTATCTGGTGCAATGACAGCTGGTACAATCACAAGCCGCCTATTGGCTAAAAAGGACAAACAGCAAGATTTGGAACAAGCGAACGCTTAATGGGTTCGATTGATCCAATAACTTGAGTCTCGTTAAACAAAAACCGATGCACATGCGTCGGTTTTTTATTGCTTATTAGTTTTGTTTATTACTTTACGACCATCCACATTCTATAACGCAAAACTCTATATTTGTTCAATAGTACAATAAGTTAGCCATGAAACATCAGCCAAGCTGATATATGATGCACCGCTTCAATATGTCACATCATTCTGGCACCCGTTCGATAACAGGATCCTCATGAGCTTTATTATATTATTACTTCTTCTAGTCTTCGTTGGCGTTACACGTTTATTTCAGTGGCGAAAAACCTCTAGTTTTATCAAACTTCTTCTTCTCTCTTTATTCATATTGATTGGTTCGGGTTTAATCCCTCGCTATCTACTAAACGACCTGCAAGCCAATTATGAGCGCAAACCTGACATTCAGTGGACCTCTCACAATGCCATTGTCTTGCTTGGTGCTGGTACTCAACTCATCGCAAGTACACAAGAATTTGAGCCGACCTTTTTCTCGTTCGGTCGCATCAATGAAACGGCAAGCCAATATAAAAACTGTGCGAAGGCTCAAACCATATGCAAAGTGATTGTTAGTGGTGGAGATGCACAAAATAATGGTGTAACCGAAGCGGAAGTTTATCAACAGCAGTTGCTTAGACTCGGCGTTCCACTAGCCGATATCATTCAAGAATCGAATAGCGTCAACACTTGGAAAAACGCGCAGCTCACCAGTGACCTAATGAAGCATCACCAGTTCGACAACATTGTTCTTGTTTCATCAGGCCTACATATTCGTCGTAGTGAACTCTACTTTAATCATTTTGGATTAAACGTCGTCCCAGTACGAGCCGACTACATGGCTGCTCAAATTTCATGGTTACCATTATGGTACAACTTCGCAGTTACAGACTTTGCATTGCATGAACAATTGGGTTTTGCTCGTTACAACCTTTACAACTTTATGGGTTGGAACAGCAAACGTGAGAAGCCCGGTGACGCCTGATCGCTTCAACCATGATCTAACTAGTTAGTTATTTAGTTATTTAGTTATTTAGCTATTTGGCTAGTGGTCATTTAGTATCTAGAAGATTCACAGCTCATAAACAAAAAAATGCAGCCACAATCGAAGGATTGTCAGCTGCATTTTTAATTCGTGCTTCTACTCAGTACTAACGGGCAATTACCACATTAGATCATCTGGGATCACGAAGTCTTTGTACGGGTCATCTTCGTCTACTTCATCTGAGCTTGAAGCTTGCGTATCAACGATAGATTCTTCGTCACGCATTGCGATCTTGTTTGCTACTGCTGTTGGGATAACAACATAGCTTTCGCCTTGGCGCGCAATACTTAGAATGCCTTTACTTAGTTGCTTTTGAGTCAGCTCTTCAACGTAAAGGTATTTAACTAGCGTACCGTCGGTGAAGTTGTATTTGATCTCACCGTTCTTCTGTTCGATCTTGTTCATCTCAATCAGTTGCTTCACTTGAGCTTTAATTTCTTTGCTCAACTGCTGTTCTTTCAACTGTTGGTTTAACTCTTTGTCTTTCGCTTGCTGCGCCAGTTTAGTTTCTTCTGCTGCCGCTTTTGCTTCACGAGACTGAACGCGAGACTTTTTAGAGCCTTTCTTCGCCTTCTTTAATTTTTTCTCATTTACCAAGCCAGCTTTAAGCATTTGCTCTTGGAGTGTTAACTTTGCCATGACTTTCCCAGTTCAGGATTAAAAACGGCACTATCATACCTGTTTTTGAGGAATCTGTTTACTGAACAAGAACAAATTACAGAACAATCGCAAAATTTGCGCTGATAGATCTAAGCTGTCGCCATAATCCCTTCTAGTTGCTCAGAACCTCCACTTTTCCACGAAATACCGTTTATACGCACATCGAGCCAATTACCCAGAAGCACTCAATCTGCCACGAAACTGTGCCGGTGTTTTATTTAGCCAGCTTTTGAATGCTCGTCTGAAATTTGCGGGGTCGCTATAACCGAGCCTTTCACCGATGTCATCGATACTCATGGTTGTGCCGAGTAACAGCTCTTTGGCCAGTTCCACTCGAACTTCGGTAAGCAACACTTGATAACTGGAATCATAGGTCACTAGCTCTCTCCTGAGCGTACGAGAGCTACAACCAAACTCATCCGCGAGTTGCTCTATATTCGGGAAACTGCCTGCGGTTTGATAAAAGATCGTTTTGATCTGGTTAGTCAGCAGGTGCTCAGAGTCCAGCGTTTCGACTATCGACTGGCAAGACGCAAGATAGCGCTTCAGTGTCGCGGCATCATGACTCAATAAGGTTTGTGATAAAACCGAGGCATCAAAACGCAGTTCACAATGGTTTTGTTCAAAAGTCACCGGGCACTGGAAACGCTCGTCATAAAGCTTGGTGTAATTAGGGCGAGCATAAGGCAAAGCCAAAGTATGAATATCCAACTCATGACCAGTCAGTTCTTTGAACAAAGAGACGATTGAACTCAAGAAATACTCACTGCAGAAAGGTAGGAGATCACCCACTTCCAAGGTGTTCTCAATCTGAATCACTGCTTGCTCGGAATCTAGAAACAATTTAACCGAGAAGATAGGACCGTTCAGGCGCAGATATTTAAAGCCCGACTTGATGGCCTCCCCGACATTTTGACTGGTCGATAGCGCATAACCCAACACACCAAAGTGGCTCAAGCTAGCGTGGTCCCCCAGCCAAAGCCCTAAGCCATCGTGAGGAAAGCTCTGATTCGCCACGCTAAATAACGCAAGTTTATCAGCGTAAGTCAGCTTTCCATTCGGGTCTCGCCAATCCATGTTCGGCAAACCCACATCATTGAGTTAATGCCGTTCGGATAAGCATTATTGCTTGAACCTGAACGGATATTTGGCTGGGA